>NZ_JANGCA010000050.1:0-28484 GCF_024463855.1 Clostridium sp. DFI.1.208
ACACAAATCCACATTCACAATTACACATTTTATCACAACCTGAAGTGATACCAAATAATTCAGGTGGAAAGGAGAACTGGTATATTAAATTTATTACTCATTATATGAGTAACTTAAATATACCAGGGAGCTGATTCAACAAATGCGTGAGCATAGCTTGGCGCAAGCGGAGGAGCATGTAGAAAATGCATATGCAATCGACACGGTTACGGTCGCAAAACAGCTGGTCGCATCCATTCGTTTTACAGGCAGATACTGTGATCTGGACACCTATCTTCCATTGCTTTATAAAGCAGTAAAGGACAACGCAAGCGGAAAGCATTTTAATCTGTATCACGATGAGGAATGTAAGGAGACTGCAGATATAGAGCTGTGTATTCCGGTGCGAAAGGAAATCCGGCATCCCTCTGTAGCCTGTCGATATCTTCCGGAAATGCATGCATTACACACAACGCATCATGGCAGCTACGATATGCTATGGGCTGCCTATAAGACTCTGTTTGCCTATGCGAATGAACATGACCTGCGGATTCTGACACCATCCAGAGAGGACTATGTGAAGAGTCCGGGAATGCTGTTTCGCGGCAATCCCTCCACATATGTCACTGAACTCTACTTACCCTTTGAAAGAACCGGGAGCACGCGTATATGAAACATATGGTGGAGGGCTTCGTCCCGCAGGGAGGAAAACACTGCATTACCAATTCCCTGAAACAAATTTTTGCGTACTATGGGTATCCCATGTCAGAGGAATTATTATTTGGTCTGGCATCCGGATTGTCCTTTCTCTATTTGAATCCGGCAGCCTCTCCTATGATCAACGGTCGTACCAAGGTATTTGAATTTGAAAAAAAGCTGGCAGACAGACTGCAGATTACCATGCAGTGCAAGGCCGGAAAGAAATATGACAGAATACTCCGAGTGACAAAGCAAATGATTGATGCCAACCAGCCGGTTCTTGTCTATGTGGATATGCCATTTCTTCCTTATCTTGGTTTGGCTGATGGAAGTCATTTTGGTGGACATGCCGTCGTGCTCTTTGGCTACGATGATGAAAAACGAAAATTTCTGGTCAGTGACAGGGATCAGCATGACGCTTTGATCGATACACCAAACGGGCAGATTGCTAAGGATTTTCACATGGTGGATTATGATGATATGGAACGAGCCCGCAGCAGCAGCTTTCGCCCGTTTCCTGCAAAGAATAAATATCTGTGCATTGATGTACAGGGATATCGTGCTGTGAATCAAAAGGTTCTGCGCGAGGCAATCTTGGATACCTGTGAAGGTATGCTGTATCCGCCGGCACAGCTGCTGGGTGTTTCCGGCATTTTGAAGTTTTCCAAAGAGGTTTGCAGGTGGAAGGACTTTTGTCAAAAGAAGCGAAGGCTGGCAGGTATCACAAACTATTTTCAAATTCATGAAAAAGGCGGAACGGGAGGTGGCATCTTTCGCAGAATGTATGGAGATTTTCTGAAAGAAGCTGCTGATATCTGGCAGGATACACGTCTTGTAAAGCTGGGAGAACAGTTTATTGCGGTTTCCCTTTTATGGGATGCTGTTGCAGAGCTGCTGTGGAAGCTGTCGCAATCCGGGGATATACAGCTGCTGGACATAATATCAGAACGTGTACTGGATATATATGAGCAGGAAACCGCACTGTATCAGGCACTGTACGCAATTGCAGTTTAGAGACAGCAGGAATATAGCTGTCTGTGCAAGGAGAGAAGGAAGGCCGGCGGCTGTAATCACTTCCTAAAAAGGTAAAAAATACCAATGTGTATAGCTATGCTGTCTGCTTTCCTGTAAAATATAGCTGATTCGATGATGCAGATAAGAACGAATATCGAAAGCTGCACAGGCAGGAGGAAATGAACATGAGTCTGATTACAGAACAACACATCGTATTTGCCT
Organism: Clostridium sp. DFI.1.208; assembly: GCF_024463855.1. Lineage (NCBI taxonomy): Bacteria > Bacillati > Bacillota > Clostridia > Eubacteriales > Clostridiaceae > Clostridium > Clostridium sp. DFI.1.208. Next base: position 1,915 of record NZ_JANGCA010000050.1, read on the forward strand.
TGGAGGGAAGCACCCAGAAGGAAATACTGCACGCACTCGCAGAAATAGCATTTCAGGAAGGAAAGGTAAGTGATGCAGATACCTTTTTTCAGGAGCTTTGCAAGCGGGAACAGGAATGCACAACCGGCTTTGGGAAAGGAATCGCCATTCCGCATGCTCGTCATGCCTGTGTAAAGGAGGCTGGCATTCTGTTTGTCAGAATGAAGCATCGTATCGAGTGGCAGTCGATAGATCAAGAGCCAGTGGAAGCGGCTGTCTGTCTGCTTGCACCGGATGATAAGAATGACTTCCACCTCAGGGCATTGTCAAAGCTTGCCAGAAGATTGATGCATGATGATTTTGTGGAAATATTAAAAACGGCAGAGAAAGAGCAGATTCTAATGGAAATCCTGGATACGGTATCCTGAAAGGAAATTCTGACCTCACAGGAAGGCTTGCACATGGTATGAATTTCCCGGGAAATATCTGTATGCGGATATTTTTGGGATTTGCCTGTTGCCGATCGGACAAACACTGAAGAAAGAGCCATGTTCAAGAAGCCGTGAACGTTGTATAATAAAAGTAAGGAGGGTTTTTGTATATGGAAAACTTTGTTTATTCAATTCCCACAGAAATTTATTTTGGTAAGGGGCAGATTGCCCATATCGGCGATATCGTATCCAGATACGGCAAGAAGGCATTGCTGGTATATGGCGGAGGCAGTATTAAGCGCAACGGTATTTATGATGATGTCGTTAAAATTTTCAAGGAGAATGGCATCGCATGGTGCGAGTTGTCCGGTGTGGAGCCAAATCCACGAATTACCACAGTGCGTGAGGGTGTAAAGCTGTGCCGTGAACAGGGTGTTGAAGTCATAGTGCCGATTGGCGGCGGTAGTACCATAGACTGCGCCAAGGTGATAGCAGGAGCCATCAGCTATGACGGTGATGCGTGGGACATCGTTTTGAATCCTGCGAAGGTTGTCAGTGTACTGCCAATCGTAACCGTATTGACTCTGTCTGCGACCGGAAGTGAAATGGATACCTTTGCCGTTATCAGCAATTTGGAGACCAATGATAAAATCGGTACAGGACATGAGGATATGCGTCCGAAGGCATCTATTCTGGACCCAAGCTATACCTGCAGTGTTTCCGCATACCAGACGGCGGCAGGAACAGCAGATATCATGAGTCATATCTTTGAATGCTATTTCTCCAATGTACAGGGATATATGCAGGATCGCATGGCGGAAGGACTGCTAAAGACATGTATTGAATTCGGTGTTCGTGCAGTACAAAATCCCGAGGATTATGAAGCACGCGCAAATCTGATGTGGACAAGCAGCTGGGCAATCAACAATTTTATCAAGCTTGGAAAGACGGTGGCATGGACAGTGCATCCAATGGAGCATCAGCTTTCTGCATACTATGATATTACGCATGGTGTTGGGCTGGCAATCCTGACGCCACATTGGATGGAGTACGTGCTGAGTGATGAAACTGTGGATAAATTCAAAGCCTATGGTGTTAATGTATGGGGCATTGACAAGGAGAAGGATCCGTTTGAAATTGCTCATGAAGCAATCGAAAAGACGAGAGATTATTTTGTAGCCATGGGAATTCCGACAACGATGCGTGAAGTGGGAATCACGGACGAAGCCAAGTTCGATGTGATGGCGGAAAAAGCAGCAGAGGATTTGAAGGGAGCTTATGTAGAGCTTACGAAAGAGGATGTAAAAAATATCTATCGCGCTGCATTATAAGCGACCTGCAAGGAAGGCCAGGCTGCTTCAACAAGCAATTTAAAAAGAAAGTCTGAATTCATACAGCAGGCTTTCTTTTTGTATCGATAAGCAGGAGGAAAGCTGCTGCTATGCTGTATTTCGATGAATGGGGCTTGATAACAATCGAATTATTTGAATGAAGATTACACGCTTCAAGATGAGCAGTCTGCGGGTATATAGAAAAAATACAGACAGCAAGCGCATGTCATAGGAAACGGCAGTATGTAGTCGCATACTGTCAGAAAGGCATGAATCATGGTGCATAACAGAAAGCGGCAGAGTTTGCGGAGCTTGTCAAAGTGAAAGAAATCGATAAACAAAAGCACATTACAACCACGGCTCCATATAAAACAGCAAAGGGCTGTCTGTGTGGTATCCGTGCGCAGCACAACAGCAAAGGGCTGTAGTCTATGTGATATCTGTGCGCAGCACATAAGCTGAAACAAAAGAAACAGGAAGACATTCAAACGGAAATCAAAAATAGTAAAAGAAAAATGGTATTCATTTCATCCGGAGCCGGGATGAGAAGGATATCATTTTTTTTCATTTTGTGTCACTATGAAGCTGCTTATCCATTATAAGAAAGCTGTTAGGAAAAGGGTTCCGGTTTTTTCCGCAGATAGTGGAAAATGATAGCCTATCAATCCGAAAAACGCTCCATTATAATAAGGCCATAAGCAAGGAGGGACAGTATTGGAACTATATAACAAACGTATGATTCAGATTCTGGAGCTGCTGATACAAAGTCGAAAGGTATTGAGCAGCGACCAAATTGCTTTGTCGATCGGCGTGTCATCAAGAACGATCCGAAACGATATAAAGGAATTGAATGGCTTGCTTCAAGCTCATGGTGCATCCATTCTTTCCGAAGCAGGCAGTGGTTATTATCTGAATACCGAACAACAGGAATCTTTTACGAAGCTCATGGATCAACTGCATGCCGAAGAGGAAAAAGTCGCGGATACGATTATTCCCAGTGATCCAAAGGATAGAGCGGCGTATATCATGCAGCATCTGTTGAAAAACACATTGCGCAATGAAGAAGTCATCAATCCCTACGATCTGGCGGATGAGGTGTTTGTCAGTATGTCCACCTTGAAGAAGGATATCCGGCAGATTGATAAAATGCTGGAGCGCTTTTCTTTAAAGGTTGGGATCAGTCAGAAAAAGGGTGTTCATATCATGGGAAGTGAAGCGAATATCCGCTACTGCATATCCGAGTTCATCTTCAAGCACAACGATGCACTGGCGAGCGGAGAAACTGAATTTTTCGATGATATCCTGAGTGAGGAGCTCTTTTCACAGCTGCGAGGTATCCTGTTGGAAACCATGAAAAACTATGATATGCGGCTTACAGATATCGCATTTAAAAACCTGATCGTGCATATCGTCATCATATTAAAGCGTTCCTTCCATGAACAGCGAGTGGACTATGAAGAAGAGGAAATCCGACAGCTTGAAGGGCATATGGAGTTTACAGCAGCGAAGGAGGTATTGGCAGGTATCTATCGCGTGCTTCATATCGACATTACGGATGAGGTGTATTATCTGACACAGCACCTGATTTCCAGTAAGAAATTTCTTACCACGAATTTCACGGATGAAAATGAGGAATATGAATTCAAAAAGGAAATACAGGAAATTCTGTATCGCATCAAAGAGGATACCGGTGTGGATTTATCGGATGATACCCAGCTGATCAACGGTTTGGCTGTCCATCTCAGTGTCGCGGTACAGCGCCTTCGCTTTCATATGAATATTCGCAATGACTTTCTGGACTATATGAAAAACAACTATCCGTTTGCCTTTGAGCTTGCGGTCAAGGCGAGTGAAATCGTTGAGCATGTCTTTTCCATCAAAACAAATGAGAATGAAATCGGGCTGCTCGCCATTCATTTCGGTGCGGCCCTGGAGCGAAAAGGGCTGAATGAAAAGCAGAAAATCTTTGATGCCGTCATCGTTTGCGCATCCGGTATGGCGACCGCTATGCTGCTAAAGGAACGCGTAAAGCAGTTTTTTCAAAATCGGATTCATATCGTCAAGACCTGTCCGCTGTATGAGGTCACAAAGCAGCTGATTGACAGTGTGGATCTCGTATTGACAAGTGTTCCGATTGAAGATTTCCACAGTGATAAAATTCTGCAGATTCAGCTGCTGCTGGATGCCCGCGATGTTCGCCGCATTGAAACCTTTATGACGCATCACCATGAGGAGAGCGGATATTTCAAGGAAATCTTTCGGGAGGATCTATATTTCACCAATCTGAAGCTGAAAACAAGAGATGATGTCTTGCAGTATATTTCCGACGCGATGATTGCAAAGGGCTATATGAAGGAGGAGAACAAGCAATCCGTATTCAAGCGGGAGGCTATGGCGACAACCGAGCTGGGCAGCCTGGTTGCCATGCCGCATTCACTGGAAAACGATATGAAGGAAGCCAGTGTTTCCGTTACGATTCTGGAGAAGCCGATTGTATGGGATCAGGAAAAGGTACAGGTCGTCCTGCTGTTGAACATACCGAAAAGCAAATACGGCATGTGGGAGGATGTGTTTAAGACACTGTACAACTATCTCATACGGGATTTCGGTGTACGCAAGCTGACCAAGGGCTGCAGCTATGAGGAATTTATACGCGATTTGGAATATCAGAGGCAGGGAAAGGAATGAGGTTATGAAAGGAATTGAATTAAGTGAGAAAAATGTAAGGCTGCATGTGCGTGCGAGGGACTGGGAGGAGGCTGTTCGCATCGGTGGCAGGATTCTGGTGGAAAACGGAACGGCTAAGGAAAGCTATGTGGAAGGCATAGTAAATTCCATCAAAAAATACGGACCATACGTTGTCATCTCTAAGGGATTCGCCATCCCGCACACAAGAGCGGAGGATGGTTCTCTGGGTATCGGATTTTCTCTGATCACCCTGAAGGAGCCGGTTTACTTCGATCCCAAGGATGATCCGGTCGAGGTTATGATTTGTTTCTCCGCCATCGACTCACAGACGCATCTGGATATATTGAAAATGATTGTGACCTTTGTGGAAAAGGGCTATGTGGAAAAAATTGCGAAGCTGAATACGATTGAAGAGCTGAATGTCCTTTTACAGGATGAAGAATAAGGCAAATACGGTAACCCCGTTAAGATAGGAGGATTTCAATGAAGATTTTAATGGTATGTGGGAATGGACTGGGAAGCAGCTTTGCCTGTCAGATGACAGTGGAAACGGTGCTTCAGGAGCTTGGTGTAAGTGCAACACTGGATCACTGCGATTTATCCAGCGTGAAGGGAATGAAAGCAGATTTGATTCTTTCCGGCAGAAACTTTGAGAGCCAGTTTGCGAATCTGGAGCTGACAACACCAACCATCTTTCTAAACCGACTGGTGGACAAAAACGAGATCAAAGAAAAAATCGTACCATTCCTGAAGGAACAGGGAAAGCTGTAAGCATTTATACGTAAGAGAGGAAGGGAAACACTATGCAAATCGTAAATTTTATCATTGACAACATTCTGACACAGGCACCGATCACCATTGCATTGATTGCCATGCTGGGACTTCTGCTGCAGAAAAAACCGACAGGACAGGTGATTTCAGGAACCTTTAAAACATTGCTGGGCTTCATGGTATTGTCTGCCGGCTCCAGTGTCATCGTTCAGGCGCTTACCTATTTTGGGGCAATCTTTACAGAAGGCTTTGGCATGCAGGGACTTGTGCCTTCGATTGAAGCGATTAACGGACAGGCGATGGGGGAGCTCGGACTGGGAAGTGAAATCGCACTAACGCTGGGGGCTATCTTTATTTTCAATATTATCATTGCACGCTTTACAAAATGGAAGTATATCTTTCTGACAGGACAGGCATTGCTCTGGATGTCAACAATCTGTGCAGTATTCGGCTACTGGTGCGGCCTGCGCGGCGTAACACTGATTCTCGTCGGTGGATTGATTGGCGGTATTTTCGCAGTAGCGATGCCGGCGATTGCACAGCCCTATGTGCGCAGAATCACAGGCAATGATGATATCGCACTAGGTCATTTCTGCACCGTCGGCTATGTGCTGACTGCATGGGTAGGAAAGCTGACAGGCGGTAAGAAATCAGTTTCCACAGAGGAGCTGCAGCTGCCAAAGGGTCTGGAATTTTTACAGGATACCTATTTGTCTATCGGTATTGTCATGATTCCGCTGTTCCTGGTAACGGCCTTCTTCGCAGGACCTGCGTTCTGTGCGGAGTATGCAGGGGCAACAAATTATCTGGTACATGCCTTCCTGCAGGCAGTTCAATTTGTTGTAGGTGTCTATGTATTGCTTGCCGGTGTTCGTCTGCTGCTGGCAGAAATCGTGCCTGCGTTCCGTGGTATCGCTATGAAGCTGGTACCGGATGCTAAGCCTGCACTGGATTGTCCGGTATTGTTTCCTTATGCACCAAACGCAGTTATTATCGGCTTTGTCAGTACGACTATCGGTTCTGTTATCGGAATGTTCCTCTTCCCGATGTTTGGCTTGCCAATGATTCTTCCGGGTATGATGACGAACTTCTTCGCCGGTGGCTGTGCGGGAATCTTTGGAAATGCGATGGGAGGTACCAGAGGCTGCATTATCTCCGGCATCATTCATGGATTGTTCATCACGCTGCTGCCTGCAATCTTATCTCCTATGCTGGCAGATATCGGATTCCTGAATGCAACGTGTACAGATGTGGATACGATTGTCTGTGGTCTGCTGTACGGCTGGCTGTTAAAGCCAGTACTCGGTTTGTTCTAGGAGCCTGCTATGTTCTTTAAACGCAAAGAAAAGAAAGAAGCTCCTGTGCAGGAGGAAGTGGTACAGGATGTTGGTGAGCTGCTGACAAAAGCACAGGCTGCTGTCACAGAGCTTAAGGATAAGAGCGGAGAGGAACGCATAGCTGCATTAAATGAAATAGGGATCTTATATGCAGAAGCTAAGCAGATGGATGAGGCTATTCAGTATCTGGAAATGAGTCTTTCAGAAAAGAAGGACCTGGGCAAAGGATATCGTACCTTGCTGAATCTGTATAATACCAAACGAAGAGAGGCCGCGAAGGCAAAGGATGATGAGCAGATCCAGTATTATCTTCGGAAAATCGATGAAATGATGGCGATTTCCAAGGAAGTCACAAGAGCCAGCTTTTAAAACAGAATGGAAATGGAAACAGATACAAGCAAATAAGGAGGACGTAAGAATGTATAAGAATCTGATTGAGATGTTTAAGGAGCATGAAGGAAAGGGTGCTGTAGGGGCCTTTAATCTTCACTGCTTTGAGATGCTGCCGGCCATGGTACAGGCCGCACAGGAGCTGGGAACACCGATTATTATTCAGACATCCCTGGGAACTGCGGAATATATCGGCTTTGAGGCACTGATTGCGGCTGTCAAAGCACTGGCAGAGAAGGCGGATATCAATGTATGCCTGCATATGGATCACTGCAAATCCATTGCTGCACTGAAAAGAGCGATTGATTTAGGATATTCCAGCGTTATGTATGATGGCAGTGACCTGCCGCTGGAGGAGAATATCAAGAACACGCAGGAGGTCGTTGCCTATGCCCATGCACATAATGTGTCTGTGGAAGGCGAAATCGGAAGCATTGGGGGAGCTGAGGATGGCATTGTTGTCGAAAAGAGCGATGCAGCTTATACAAAGCCGGAGGATGCGCTGCGCTTTGTTAAGGAAACGCAGGTGGATGCGTTGGCAGTGGCAATCGGTACTACGCATGGACAATATAAATCGAAGGCGAAGATCAACTATGAGCTGCTGGAAACACTACAGGCACAGTTAAAGGATGTCGGGCTGGTGCTGCATGGGGGAACCGGTGTCAGTGATGAGGATATGAAACGCTGTGCAAGGGGGATGAAAAAAATCAATGTGGGAACCGAGCTGAATAAATCCTATATTGAAGAGGTAAATGCAAGCTTTCCAGATGCAACGCCGCTGACCTCCCTGCGCAAGCTGTTTACTCCTGCAAATGATCATATCAAACGTATCATAACAGAGAAATCCACACTGTTTAGAATATAGCATGTATGCCCACTGTAAGGTGGGCATTTGTATAACAGATTACCGAAATAAAGGGCACTGTAACAAGGAGGTGTTGAAAAATGAAAAAAACGTTGCTATTGCTGGCAGGCTATCCGGGTACCGGCAAATCTTATCTCATGCATAAAATTCAGCGGCATTATCCGATGTTTCATATTCTATCGCCGGATGACTACAAGGAAGAAATGTGGGATCGTTATGGCTTTGACAGCATGGAGGAGAAGGAAGCGAATATTCAGAAAGCATGGACGAAGTATTATGAAGACATGGAGGATATGATGCATATGCATATGTCTGTTTTGAGTGATTATCCCTTCAGTGAGAAGCAGAGAAGCCGCTTAGAACAAATGGCATCAGCGAATTCATATCAAATCGTAACCATACGACTGTATGCTGATCTCGATGTATTGTATGAACGCCAGCGGGCACGTGATTTGGATGTAACCCGTCATCCGGGACATATTGCAGGAAGCTATCATAAAGGGGATACAATATTGAAACGTGACAATCAGCCGTGTATGGTGGGATATGAGGAATTCATGGATCGCTGTAAAAATCGCGGCTATGGAAGCTTTGCCTTAGGTACAGTCATAGAGCTTGATGTGACCGATTTTAACCGTGCAGATTATCCCTCCCTCATGGAGAGGCTCAAAGGGCTATTACAAGAAGCCTGAATTTCAAAATGACGATAATTCAGTATGATATGCTCATAAACAATGCCGCAGCTTTAGCAATTATCATCGTATGAAACGCTACAGCCACTGTAAGAAATGGCGATAAGATGTATTTCGATATGCTTTTCTTGAAACAAGATGAGAAGGAGTGCGAAAAGCTTTTCTAGATCACAGAATCAAACAACACTCTGCGTCTACAGCTACAATGAGGATAGTATCATTGAATACATATAGGAAAGCAATCATTATTATATTACAAGCAGAGGTAGAAGCGGGGGAGTTACAATATAAAGAAATACGGATGACTTTATAACCATGGGACAGGTGTTAGAAGCATACCAGTGGATGAAGCGAAGACAAGCGGAAGTATCATACAAACGATATACGTATAGAAAAGACGTCACTATAAGCGGCGTCTTTTTAATTACCTGCAGGAAGAAGGTAGAAGTACATCTGCCTTTAAGATGAAGACAGGAAGTATATGCGGAAGTACAACAAACCTTCAAAGCCCCTATATAAATCAGATAGGGATTCTGTTATATTTTACATTATGAATACTTTGCAGGTGTAAGGTGAAAAAAATATTTTTTTTCGTCTTTTTGTGAAATGCAGCGTTATACAGAGTGAGGAGGGGCGTCATGCAGATGAAAATAAATAAACATTCTGCTTCTGAGGATGAAGAGCTGGAAGCGGTTATACGGGATGCCTATCCGAAGGTGTATTCCTATCTGTATCATCGGACATTGGATGCGGCTTTGTCCAAGGATCTGACACAGGAAACCTTTTACCGGTTTTACAAGCATCAGGATCAATATGAGGAAACGGGACAGCTGTTGAATTTTTTATATCGTATCGCTCTGCATTTGGTGTATGACCATACCCGTTCCAGACGATACACGGACGAGCTGCAGGAGGAGCAGGTGCGGGATGATACCTATAACGGGGAACGGCTGTTTCAGAAAAAGGAGGAATTTGTTATTCTTCGCTCCTGGATAAGCGAGCTTCCCCCGCATTTGCAGGATGTGATTCTGCTGCGATATGATGAAGGACTGAAATACAAGGATATATCGCAGGTTACAGGTATTCATGTTTCTACTGTGAAATCACAGGTCAGGCTGGCACTTCAAATATTGAAAAAACGTGCCCAGAAGGAGGGATGGTAGTGAAAAAAGAACAGGTTCGACTGGAAACGCTGCATATTCCGGAAATCCCGGAGGACGATATACTGGAGGTTATCACACAAGTAAAGCTACTGCTTCACAAGCAGCCGGTGAAAAAGCATGAGGATAGTCTGTTGAGAATTCTGCGGGAGCTGCTGTATGTACATGGGTGGAAAAGTATTGCCGTGCAGGCAGCGCTGATCCTGCTTGTAGCACTTGGTGTATGGCTGTGTCTGCCGAGTGGATATCAGGTGAATTCAGTTGCCTTTCTATCTCTTGGAAGCTCTCTGCTGTCTGTCGCTATTACAGTGGAGGTTTTCCGATGTGATATCTATGGCATGAAGGAGCTGGAAATGGCTTCCCCCTATTCTCCACAGCGTATGCTTATGTGGAAAATGCTGCTGCTGGGCGGTATCTCCTTTGTGGGAATTCTAATCATAGCGCTCAGCATCTCCATGCATACGGATATCCATCTGCTTACTTTGCTGTATAGCGGCTGTATACCGTTTTTGCTGCTGAATGCCTTTACGCTGCATCTATATGCCCATGATCAGGTTTTGCAGATGTTCTTATACGTATACGGCTTTGCGGCAGGCGGTCTTGTATTGCTGGAGATGTTTGGAGCGCTGTATTGGATCAGCCTGCTGGAACAATATGGCGGACAGCTGCTGCTTGCTGCTATGATGTACAGCGGCTATGTTTTATGGGATCGCCGCAGGAGGAATTTTCATGCGTAGACTGTGTCAGAGTGAGCTGCATAAATTTTTTCACTCCCGATTGCATTGTGCGATGCTGTGTGTCCTGCTGCTGTTTCCGCTTCTGCATCTTGCTTTCACACAGCATGCACAGACCCAACAGCGCTATGCCCTGCTTGGTGATACCGTGTTAAATGAAAAAGAGGCAAAAGCGACAGCAGATGATCTGCGCAGAAGCATGTCCGGGACAGTGCAGAAGAGCTGGGTTGCTGCACGAAAGCAGGAACTGGAGAAGCTTGTAAAGCAGGGAATCGACAAAGCGGATATCCGCTATCAAACGCTGGATCAGGCGTACTGGGACGGCTACCGTACTCTGGAAATGCGGGACGTGGTACGATCGGATCCGCAGACTCCTGCCCTTGTACGACAGGATTTGCAAACACATCAATGGCGCTATGGTCCATACGAGGGCTGGCTCAGTCGCATGAAGATATTTGAGGATACTGCCAAGGTCTATGCAATCTTCTGTCTGTTTCTGTTTGGAAACATGTTTAATCAGGAGGCTTCCTGCGATATGCTGGAGCTTTTGAAAAGCTGCCGTAAGGGCAGAAGAAAGCTGGCCTGTGCCAAGCTCATCGTTTCCTTTTCAATGGCACTTTTGCTTGCGGCAGTGCTGTATATCATCTTGTCCCTATCAACCTCGCTCATGCTTGACTTATCCGGTGGAGATACGACGCTCATGATGCTGAGAACCCTGCATATCTATACATTTTCGCAGGTTGATCTGCAGGCTCTGGGATTACTGCTGCTCAGCGGAACAGCGTGTACCCTGTTTGCTGTCTTCACCTCCGTTATGGTGAAAAAACCGGCAGTCTCTCTGGGAGCGGGAATGCTCTTTTTCCTGCTTCCCATGCTGCTGCCAATGAATGGACTGCAGACCTCATGGACATCCTTCTTTCCATCCAATTTCCTTTCCTTTCAGGCAATCGGGCAGCTTATGATGACGCCATGGTTCGCTGTGCTGGGAACGCTATATCATCGACTGCCTCTTATATGTATCTTCTGGTTTTTCCTGTGTGCTGTACTGATTCCTGTCAGTATTGCAAAGCATTGCAGTATAAGGTCATGGTCCATTATGAACAGGATAAGAAAAACGTATGGATAGAAATCGAACATCCGTTGCAGGACACATGCAGAAGCAAAGCTCTCTCCGCATTTTGGTGGAATACAATTATGAAATTTAACATTACGTTTTTAAACATTTAAAGCAATTTTGATGATGCAATACAATACGAGGAATACAGTGCGAACAGAACCATGCAAATGAAGGAACAATTTGAATACGTATACTTGTGGTTAGCGAGAGAATGGAGAACTATATGAATGTAAAACTGGAACAGCTGTCCAAGCGCTTTGGTAGCGTAACGGCAGTTCAGCATATGAATGCAGTATTAACGCCGGGGATCACTGGTTTGCTGGGGGCGAATGGCAGCGGAAAAACAACACTGCTGCGCATGATGGTCAATGTCCTGCCTCCAGATGAAGGACAGATTCTATATGGGGATATCGACATACAGGAAAAGCGGGAGGAATATCTTGCTAATATCGGCTATATGCCGCAGCATCTGGGAATGTATCCAACCTTTCGCGTTGAGGAATTTCTACAATATATGGGGGCTGTGAAGGGACTGACAAAGGCCTATACGACACAGCGTATGGAGGAGCTTCTTCCGGCAGTTCACCTAACTGCTCAACGGAAAAAGAAGATTCGTACACTGTCCGGCGGTATGCGGCAGCGGCTCGGAATCGCACAGGCACTGCTGAATGATCCTGCTATACTGATTCTCGATGAACCGACGGCAGGGCTGGATCCAAAGGAACGCAATCAGTTTTCACAGCTCTTAAGTGAGCTCTCAAAGGATAAAATCATATTGCTGTCTACCCATATCGTCAGTGATGTGGAAGCAATCGCAGACCAGATCATGATTATGAAAAAGGGCCGTTTGATTGCCCATGATACCCCGCAAAAGCTTCTTGCGGTGCTGGATGGGAAGGTGAAGGAACGTCTGGTATCACAAAAGGAGCTGGAGCAGCTGCGCAGAGATACGATTATTTGCTATCAGCGGGCATCAGCACAGGGAACACTCGTCCGCTATCTGGATGATACAGGAAGGGATGCCTGCAGTGTGGAGCCAACCCTGAATGATTTGTATCTGTATCATTTTCAGGAGGAAGAGGTATGAGACTGTACCTACTGGAATGTAAAAAAATAATGACCTCCCGCTTTCACCTAATTCTTTTATTGCTTTTTATGATTTTGCCGATGGTGATCTTTCAAAACATGATTGCGGATACCGACAACAGATCAAATCCTTATCTGCATGCGGACGGAAGCCGTATGAGCACCGCAGAGATTCAGGAGGAAAAACACCGCGTAAAATTAACATGGACAGGCACGATGGATGCGGCCTGGTGGGATCGTTTACAGACCGCATATAAAGCTGCTGAGAAACGCATAGATACACATATTTACGATATGGAGAAAATGGAAGCCCTGTATGGCAGGGACTGGTATGAGGATTATCAAAGCAATAAAAAGGCATATGCCTATGCGGAGGATACAAAGGAAGCAAAGAGCGGAAAGCGGATTCTGCATATGCGTGAGGTATTTCTCCCCAATTATAAGGAGGATATTGCAGACGAGGTTGTCAGTATGCTGTATCTGAATTATGGAAAAATAATGCTTCAGGATAAGCCATGGAATAGCGAGGATGGTACCTTTGGGACGATGTACAGCTCCTTCAATAATGAAGAGGTCGCTTCTCCCGTATATTCCCTCGATGCGAGCAGGGCTGAGCTTCAGCTATTGAAGGCCTATATGAATGAACAGGGTTCCTTTCATTACGGGGATAGTAAGGAATGGTTCTCCTTACTGGAAACCTATGCTGCCGTGGGTATCGTGCTGATGGTATGGGTGCTTGTGACTTCCAGCAATATGATCAGCAAGGAACGCAAACAGAATATGCTGGAGGTACTCAGCTCCTGCAGTAAGGGAGGCAGCTCTTTGTTTTTATCCAAGCTGGCAGCTGCAATTACCTGTGCACTCTTCGCCCTGCTGTTGATACTGCTGCCGGTAACGCTGTATGCATGGCTGTCTGGAAATCTCGGTGATATGGCGGTAAATATGACCGAGGGTCTGCATTTGATTTCTGTATTCACCTATCAGGAGGGATTCCTCATATCAATGGAGGCGCTTGCGCTGGGGGCTGTTATCTGTGCTGTACTGGGGACACTTGTCTCCACCTGTCTGAAATCCTCCTATGTATCGCTTGGTCTCTGTCTTCTGGTGATGCTTGCAGGCGCACAGCTTTCCTCCTATGTTTCCTGGATGAAGCTATTTCCAATCAAATTTATGGAAACGACAAGTGTTGCAGTAAGAGGCTTCACCTGTAATCTGTTTGATCACGCCTTTTTCCTGTGGAAGCTGCTCCCTCTCGTATGGATTCCCAGCGGTATACTGCTTGGCTATGCAGCCCTGCGCATCTATCGCTCCCGCTCCTATCGTAGAATTTAAAGATTGAAAACGGGATGAAGCACAGAGGGATATGCTGCTAATGGAGGGAATGAACAAGCAGGGCTCTGTTTCATTGCTTAAGCTTTTCACATAGGGTATGACAAGCCGCGTATCCTGATCACTGGCTTTTATCTAGCGGAACCTTATTGCGGGGGATAGACTGGTAAAAGCAGAACCGGTGCTCCTTAATGGCATGAAGCATACTCGCTAGCTGTTTGAAAGACAAACTTATTAGGAAAACAGTGTACGAACAGACTGGAATATGTTATATTTATAGCAAATTCAAAAGCGAGGGATAAGCAATGAAAAAATATATATATTTTCTGATTCCTGTATATGCGCTGTATATATTTGGAATGTTTTATGTGATGCTGCCACCATTAAACTGGCATGCTCCTGATTTTTGGAAGTTTCTGGCATTCAGTGCCGGACCGCTTCTGGTACTGCTGATTGTGTTTTCCTTTACCAAGCGGCAGATCGATTCCTTTCAGAACTGGCGTGCAACCTTTCATAACAAGAATGTCGTCAATCTGACAAGTGAACAGAAACGCTGGGGAACCATCTGCAAGGTTTCCATTCTGGCACTGATTTTTGTGATTGTCTTCCCATCCGCCGCGACTCTGGTTACTTCACGTATCTTCCATGCCAAGGCATTCTCACAGAGAATCGAGCCAAAGGATGTGGAATTCAGCGAGGTGCCGCAGGTGGATTTTAAAAAGACACCGATCATTGACCGTGACAGCTCCATCCGTCTGGGAGATAAGGTTATGGGTAATATGACAGAATGGGTTTCACAGTTTGATGTCAGCAATGAGTATACACAGATTTCCTATAAGGATAGTGTGTATCGTGTGACACCGCTGACCTATAATGGATTTATTAAATTCTTTAAAAACAAGAGTGGTGGTGTACCTGCCTATATCACGGTGGACAGCACCAGCGGTAAAACGCAGCTGGTGAAGCTGAAGGATCTCGGTCTGGATGGTATGAAGTATGTTCCATCTGCTTATTTCAATGATAATCTGAGCCGTCATCTGCGGTTCCAGTATCCGACTGAAATATTCGGAGAGCCATCCTTTGAAATTGATGAGGAAGGAAGACCGTGGTATATTTGTACAACCTATACCTATTCCGGTGTCGGTAATAAAAAGCGTGTGACCGGCGCTGTGTTCCTAGATCCGATTACAGGAAAGAGTGAGAAATATGATACCAAGCATATTCCATCCTGGGCAGATCGTATCTATCCGGAATCTCTGGTTGTGGAGGAGCTGGATGACAACGGCAGTCTGAAGAAGGGATTCTGGAACTCCCAGTTTGGACAGACCGGCGTCATTGTCACCTCCGAGGGCTATAATTATCTGGAGAAAAACGGCGATATCTGGCTGTACAGCGGACTGACCTCTGCAAACGCAGATGAATCTAATCTTGGCTTTGTACTGGTGAACCTGCGTACACATGAAGCAATGAAAATCGCAACGGCAGGCGCCAATGAAAAGAGCGCTATGAAGAGTGCGCAGTCGGAAGTGAAAAATTACGGCTATCAATCCACCTTCCCTCTTTTGATCAATATCAAGGGAAATCCGGTATATCTGATGTCATTAAAGGATAACGGACTGATTAAGATGTATGCGACAGTATCTGCTGTGGATTATCAGAAGGTGGCTACCGTATATACGGATGAAGGTCTGGATGCACTGTTTAAAAAGACGCTGAATCTTTTGGGAAGCGGCAGTGAGGATACCATCAGTAAGGAATCCTTAAAAACAGCTGATATCACAGTTGCCGGTGTGGAAAAAATCAACATGGACGGAAATACGATTTATTATATTCAGTCGGACAAGGGCGATGTTTATAAGATCAGCTTTACGACGAAATATGAAAATCAGCTCGTATTCCTGAAGGCCGGAGATAAGCTGAACATATCCTATATTGATGCTGAGGGCATTAAGACAATCAAGGAAATAAAATAAGATAAGCATCCCTGCTTTTATACAGGGATGTTTTTTTGAATGGCAAAACGCTGAAAAGTATACAGTATTTACCTGTTGTTTTTTCTTCAGGGAATAGCTGTTACAGCAAGAATGTAAATATCGTTCTTTCTCTCGTGAAACAGCACAAATTTCATGTATAATAAAGAGTAATAGGAAGCATTTTGTATAATCGAAAATAATATACAATAATTATACAGAATACGTATGGGTGGTTCACTTCTGAAATACATAGATTTCATGAAAGAAAAGGAGAGAGTGCATGAGCGATAATACGATCAAGCAGGGCATTCTGGAACTGCTGGAAAGAGAATGCAGTATTCTGGATTTTGATAAAAGCTGGTCATCTGAGGAGCTGGAGGTATTGACGGCAGCATGGCTGAGTGATCATTTTCAATGCAGCCGAAATCTGATTTCTCATTATATGAGTGAACTGCAGCAGAGAGGACAGATTATCAAAATCAACACACGTCCAGTATATTTCTTTCTGCGAAAAACACTGGAGGAACGGTTTTTCCTACAGCTGCAGGCCGACATCTATGAAACGCTGGATGAAATGCGCGATGAAGTAAGGGCAGCGGATAAAAAGCATGCGTTTCTGAACCTGATCGGCGCCCAGGACAGCCTGAGCTATGTGGTAGAGCAATGCAAGGCGGCTGTTTCTTATCCTGATCATGGGCTCCCGATTCTTTTACAGGGACCTACCGGCACTGGAAAAAGTCTGATTGCCCAGCTGATGTTTCAATATGGACTGGATACCGGGATTTTACCTTCCGACAGCAGATTTGTGACCGTGAACTGCTCAGAATATGCAAATAACCCGGAGATGTTGATGACCAATTTATTCGGCTATAAAAAGGGTGCCTATACCGGTGCGGAAAAGGATACCCTCGGATTGCTGGCACTGGCAGATGGCGGTATTCTGTTTATGGATGAGGTGCATGGACTGAAACCGGAATGTCAGGAAAAGATATTTTTGTTCATGGATAAGGGGATTTACCACATGGTTGGGGATAACGATAACTGGTATGAGTCCAAGGCGAGACTGATTTTCGCAACAACCATGCAGCCTAGCGAGGTACTGCTGAAAACACTGCTGAGAAGAATCCCTCTGCTTGTCAAGGTACCCTCCCTTGCGGAGCGTCCTCTGCAGGAGAAACGAAGGCTTCTGCAATATCTGATACAGGAGGAGGAACAGCATATCCAGCGGGAAATCTGTTTGTCGGATCTGGTCTATCGCACGCTGGAGCGACATGTTTTCATTGGTAATGTCGGGGGATTGAAAAACTGTATCCGGGCCAGCGTTGCCAAGGCGTTTCTCCGTAGTCAGGATAAACAGAAGCATGTGGAGCTGCATCTGTATGATCTGCCAAGCGACTTGCTGGAAAGCTCCGGGAAGGATTTGACACTTTACAGCTATGACGATAAAACGATGATACGCAGCAGCGAAATGCTGGTAAATACGCAGAAGGACGGTCACCTGTACAAGCTGAATTCCTATATGATTCACAAATACCGTACCATGAATCCAACAGAGCCGAGGCTATCCGTTTATGTGGAAAGCTGCTGCTTAAAGCTGGAACAATATGTAGATTATCTGTTTGCCGGAAACACCTATGAATCTCCGAAGCTTGATATGATGAATCATCTGGTGAAAAATATCATGAATATCGTGATTCATAAATATCATCTGGAGAAATTCTCAAACAATGAGATTTCCATACTTGTTCATTTTATGAATGATTACATGCAGAATTATGCTTCCATCAATCAGCTGAGAATCAGTAACCGTAAGGATGTGGAACAACTGCAAAATCTTTTGCATCGGGAATATGGACTGGAATATGAAATTGTCTGCGATATCTGGCAGCTGGTCAGTGATGCGTTGAACTTTGTTCCGGGACCGTTTGGTTTTCTGGATCTGTTTCTTTTCATTCGCTATTTTGACAGGGAAATGCAGGCTGCGGATATACCGGCAGTGATTATCGCTCATGGCTATGCGATAGCCAGTGGAATTGCGGAGGTTGCCAATCAACTGTTGAAGCAGCGGGTGTTTGATGCAATCGATATGCCGATTGAAAGTGATTTCGATGTCATTGTGAAGAAGCTGAGTGAGTACTTAAAGGGGAAAGAAAGCAGTAAGGAGATTATCGTTCTGGTGGATATGGGATCTCTGGAGGATATCTATCAGCGCTTGGAAAGTGTTAAGCTTATGGATATCGGTATCATCAATAATGTCACAACCAAGCTGGCACTGGATATTGGCAGTATGATTTTAGAGAAAATGGCGATACAGGATATTCTCAGGGAAGCAAGTAGTCATCTTCCTTACCATTATAAAATTATCAAAAACCGTGTAAAACAGGACGCTGTCTTATCCGTATGTGAGACAGGAATTGGTACGGCGGAGAAAATCAGTAATCTGATGGAGGCGTCCCTGCCGGAGCATGTATCCATCAGTGTGATTCCTTATGACTTCGATTCCCTGATCAAATCGGGACGAAGCTCCTCAATCTTTGAAAAGTATAATATTCTGTTTATCGTGGGAACCAAGAATCCAAAGATAGCAGAGATCCCTTTTATTTCATTGGAGGAAATGATTGAACAGAAGAGTGTGGAGAAAACGAATGCAGCATTTGCCCAACGTATGCGTCCGGATCAGATTGAAGCCTTTAATGAAAATATGATTAAAAATTTCTCTATGGATAATTTACTGGATTATTTAACTATTCTGGACAGCGATAAGATTATCAACAGTGTGGAAAAAATCATTAAGACGATTCAAAGAGAGCTGCAGATGGTTCTCAGCAGCAATATCACGCTTGGTCTATACATTCATATCAGCTGTCTGATCGAACGGCTGATCATCAATAAGAATGTGACAAAGTTTCATGAGCTGGATTCCTTCATACAAAAGCATGGGGATTTTATCGCTATTGTCAAACGGGCTTTTCATGATGTAGAGGTGCATTACAATGTGGAAATTCCGGTAAGTGAAATTGGCTATATTTACGACTATATCTTTAAGCGTGACAGTGTCAAGGCGGTGGATGACAGTGTCAATGAATTATGGGAAACGATTGAATGAAGCTTTTTGAATAGAAGCTACGATGCCTTTTGTAAAATCAAATTCGTCCCTGTTTAAAGGGATAAACAAGAACTGCGTGCCGGATTGATGAAAACTGGCACGCAGTTTGCTTATAGATTAGTGAAGCGTGAAATATCAGGAAAGGAGGGGAGGAGCTTGAGAAACATCATACTGGCTTCTCATGGTTCATTGGCCGAGGGCATGTTAAGTGCTGTAAAGATGATCATGGGAAGTACGCAGGGGATTAGCGCATACGGGTTGGATACCTATAAGACTCCGCAGGATATCTATCAGATACTAAAAGATAAAATAGATCGGAATCAGGAACAGGAATATATCCTGCTTTGTGATATCAATGGCGGGAGTGTGCACAATCAGCTCATGCACTTATGCATCTATCCTAAGGTCTATCTGATGACCGGAATGACATTGTCTATTGTATTAGAGCTGTTGCTTACACAGGATCATGAAAATATTGAGGAGCTGTTAAGGAAGACAATAGATACTGCCAGGGAAAACATTCTGTTATTTAACTATCAAAGTGTAAAAAGTGAAATTGACAAAGGAATCGAGGATGATAAATTATGGTAGAACTTTGTAGAATTGATGATCGCCTGTTGCATGGACAAGTGGCAGTGACGTGGGTCGGAGCAGTGGCGCCAGAAGCCATTCTGATTGCGAATGATGAAGCTGCAACAAACGAAATGAGCAAGCTGGCATTGAAAATGGCGAAGCCGGCTGGTGTAAAGCTGGCGATCAAAACGGTTGATGATGCAATCGCTCTTCTCAATAATCCGAATGCAAAGAAAATAAAAATCTTTTTAATAACAAGAACGATTCAGGATACCTTGAAGCTGGTAAAATCGACAGATTGTATCCATCGCGTAAACATTGGCGGTGTTAAGAATAAGGAAGGAGGAAAGATGATTGCAGCTGCTGTATGTTTGGACGCTCAGGATCTTAACAATCTGAAGGAATTACGGAAACTGGTGAACGATTTGGAATTACGAATGGTTCCTACAGAACACAAAATTAGTATTGATAAGTATTTAAATGAAAAGGAGGAATGAACATGATTATTCAGGCGCTGCTTGTCGGAGTTACTGTTTGTATGCTTGATTTTTTGGATGTCTGGCTATGTAATCCGATGATAACAAGACCATTGATTGTAGGAACAGCAATGGGTATCGCTTTGGGGGATGTCAAGACGGGAGTGCAGGTAGGTGCTTCTCTTGAACTTGTTTTTATGGGTGTTATGGCTATTGGTGGAACGGTGCCTCCGGATTCCATACATGGAACTGCTGTAGGTACGGCGTATGCGATAATACTCGGTAAGGGAATAGAAACAGCATTTGCGCTTGCTGTTCCAGCTTCTATTGTATGTCAAATGCTGTTTGTGCCAGGTATAGGGTTACGTTCTTTATTTACACCATACGTAGAGCGGCAGGTAAGTAAAGGAAATTGGAAAGCTTTGCAACGAATTTTCCCTGTTGTTTCAATATCTTATGAAGTATTCAATGGTACGATTTGCGGATTGGCGGTTTTACTTGGAGCAGATGTGATGAGAAGTTTTATTGATAGCGTTCCGCAAACACTGCTTGATGGTATGGGTGTCGCTGCTAATATGCTGGGAGCTGTAGGATTCGGATTACTTCTTAAAATGATGTGGCAAAAAAAACTGGCTGTTTACTTTTTCTTAGGCTTTATTATGGCAGCTTATTGTGGAATGCCACTTATGGCCATTGCGATAATAGGCGTTATTCTAGTGATTGTATTATTCTTTGAAGGTGAATTCAGTAAGCGAAGAGGATCTACTGAAACAATAGTAACCAGTGCTCAAGGAGAGGAGGAACTTTTCGATGATTAGGGAGAAATTCGGTTTAAATGAAGAAGACGGAAAGTTAATGGCAAAAGTTGCAAGGCGTTCTCATCAAATAAATGCCGTATATACATGGGAGAAATTTCAAGCCATGGGATATTTATGGACCATGATTCCAGTGATAAATAAATTGTATGAAACGGATGAGGAGCGTATAGAAGGCTATAAAAGGCACTATGAATTATTTAACACGAATCCTGTTGTAGGCGGATTTATTACAGGTTTGAGTACAGCTATGGAAGTACAGGGCGCTAAAGATAAAAATTTTGACAGAGCATCCATAGCAGCTGTTCGTACTTCTCTAATGGGACCGTTTGCTGGTATCGGTGATTCGATTTTTCAGAGTACTTGGCGTGTAATCACGATGGGAATCGGATTAAGCCTTGCAAAGGATGGTAATATTCTGGGGCCAATTGTCTTTCTTCTTTTATATAATCTTTTGGCAGAACCGTGCCGTATCCTGCTACCATATGTAGGATTTAAAATGGGATCTAAATTCATGACACAAGCTGAAGAAAGCGGAATTATGAGTTTTATAACAAAGGCTGCCAGTATTGTGGGGTTAATGACAGTTGGTGCAATGACCGCAACAATGGTCGTCGTCAATATTGGATATGTATTTAATATGAATGGCAGTGAATTAAAAATTCAGGAAATGATAGACACAATCTTTCCTTGCCTGCTTCCATTACTGCTTACGCTGGGATGTTTTAAACTTCTGAATAAGAATATGAAGCCTACAACTCTTATTGTGATTCTCATGGTGATTGGCGTTGCAGGAAAATATATTGGAATTTTTTAAATAAGTAAAATCGCTAAATAGCGTGAAGGAGGAAATATTTATGAATCTTATTGATACAATTCGTCGTGTTCCAAGACCTGTGAGGAAGGTACTGCAGGAACGAAAGGAACTAACTAGGGATCTATTCCGATATTTAGAAGGACGTCTGGATATCATAAATGAAATCGTGTTAATCGGTTCCGGTACAAGCGGTACTTCTTGCCAAACTTCAAAAGAATTTGTAGAAACTGCAAGTGGCATTTCAACAACAGCCATTCTCCCAAATATCTTTTTGGAGAAAAAGATTTATAATCCAAACGCTCTTTATATCTTTACATCGCAAAGTGGTACATCTACATTGGTCAACATTGCTCAACGTAAAATGAAAAAGCTTGGTTATGCGACAGCTTCAGTTACAGAGTCTGCAGAAACACCACTGGCAAAAGAGAGTGGATGTCATATCCTTATGGAAACAGATAATGAAGAATTTGGATGCAGAACCATCGGTTACTGTATGTCTGTGTTCACGCATATGATTATCGCTATGGAAATTGGATTCAGAAAAGGAACATTAAGTAATAATGATTATACGTTCTATCTGAAAGAAGCAGAAAAAGCAGCAGCAATGCATGAAGAGATATGCGATAAGACGATGGATTGGTTTGATCGTAATAAATGGAAACTTATGAATAAGGACGGTTTTGTTTTATATGGTGCTGGAACTTTATATGGAACAGCATTAGAAGGTGCGTTAAAGATACTGGAAATTGCCAGAAGATTTCTATGCGTTGGCTATGATATGGATGACGGCATGCATGGGCCGACCATGGGGTATACAAACCGCCATGCAATTCTGATTTTTGATGATGGACATAATGAAACGATTACAAAGGGCCTGATTCGCTATGTTCGTGACAAAGTAGGTGATGCATTTGTTATTGGGAATGATAGCGGACATGAGTGTGACCTAGTTTTTGAACCATTACAATCACCATTTGTATTCTTACAGTATGCACCTATTGTAGAGATATTGGCAGCCAGACTTGCTTATGACTATGGCATTATCATTAAAACAATAGGACCCTTACCTGAAGAAGGATATTTCAATACACATGATGAATGATAATAAATAAATATTGAGACGATGATGCTGATAATAGTTATTTCCATTGTATATAATTTCAAAATGCTGATGTGTTTTGTGAATTTGAAATTGTAAATACAAGGAAATAGTTTCCTATCAGCATTTTTCTTGGGAATTGTCCGCATACTTGTTTTACCTGTTAATTATGATTCAGTTAACAAAACATGCATTTGTATCACAATTTATATTCGATTGTTATACTTGAAATCAGCAAAAATAAAACCTGTCTTTACTTGTGTGGTCTTATCCTAAAATTACCAGTGCCGCTTTTATTTACGGTGCTGCGCTTCGATGATATGATAAAAGTTATCACAAGTACCGTGCGTATAAAAAGGAATCACTGGATGAAAAATTTGACATGAAATGAGGTGACAGAATGATTACATTCCAATATACGGTAAAGAACCATATGGGGCTTCACGCGCGACCGGCGAGTGATCTTTCTGCGATGGCGCGAAAATACAGCAGTACGATTATGGTGCATAGCAGACAACGCAGTGCCAATGTGCGCAGAATCGTTGAACTGATGGAAATCAATGTAGGCAGGAATGAAATTCTGTTATTTGAAATTGAAGGTAGTGATGAACAGCAGGCTGCGGAAGAAGTGCGCCGCTATTGTGAAAGAAGGTTGTGAGAATTGCAAAACTATAAGATGGTTGTATTTGATTGCGATGGAACGCTGATTGACTCTGCCATTATGATTACGATGCTATATGAAGGGTATCAAACAATGTATCCGAATCGCAAGCCCTTACCATATGCGTATTTTATTCCCTGTTATTTTCAGACGGATCAGGAAAACTGTGCATATCTGAACGTGCCGGAAGAGGATAAGGAACGCTTTGAGGATATCTGTTTTCATCACTGTGAAAAAGGAATGGATACCGTAAAACCATTCTCTGGAATCAATGAGCTGTTGATTGAATTACACAAACGCGGTTATGCGCTTGGTATTGCGACCTCCCGCAGCTATGCCGCATTTTATGAACTGCGAAAGCAGCTGACAAAAGAGGCGTTTGACTGTTTTTCCTGTATTGGCGTGCAGGAGGTCGTTGCACGCACCAAGCCTGCACCTGATGTGCTTCTTTATATCATGCAGAAAACCGGATACTCTTCAAGAGAGCTATTGTTTGTCGGTGATTCCATGAACGATGCACAATGTGCAAAAACAGCCAATGTGGATTTTGTCTGGGCGAAATGGGGCAGTGTTACAACGGAATCCCTGCCCTGTCGCTACATGGCAGAAGCTCCACAGGAGCTTTTAACATTATTATGAGTATATGAATACAGATCAGGAGGGGAATCTATGCAAAAGAAAATAGATTTACTGCATGGCAATTTATACTCTGCCCTGCTGTGGTTTGCGCTGCCCTTTCTGGCAGCAAACCTCATACAGGTACTGTATGGCACCGTCGATTTGCTGGTGGTAGGATGGTACAATAGCGAGGCACAGATATCTGCGGTGTCACTGGGTTCTCAGATTACCCAGCTGCTGCTTTCTTTGATTACCGGTCTGACGATGGGAAGCACCGTATTGATTGCACAATATGCAGGAAATGGCAAAGACAAGGATATTAAATCTTCCATTGCCACAACCTTTACGCTTTTTCTATTGCTGGGAATCCTGTTGACAGTTGTAATGCTAATGCTTACACCGCAGCTGCTATCCCTCATCCGAACACCGCAGGAAGCCTATAGAGATGCCTGCAGCTATGTATATATATGCAGTATGGGGATAATTTTCAGCTTTGGCTATAATGCTGTCAGTGCAGTTCTCAGAGGTCTTGGAGATTCCAAAAGTCCTTTGTATTTTATTACCATTGCCTGTTTGTTTAATATCGTGCTTGATTTTCTGCTGGTTGCCGGCTTTCATATGGGGGCTGCAGGTGCTGCCATTGCGACAACATTTTCTCAGGGGATATCTCTTCTGCTGTCCATAATCTTTCTGCGTAAACAAAAATTCAGCTTTGATTTTCATTTATCCAGCTTTTATATGCAAAGGGATAAGGCACTTCTGCTGTTGAAAATCGGTCTTCCCATTTCTTTACAGGAGGTCATATCGGCAGTCTCCTTCTTATGCATAGCTGCTATTATCAACGGCTTTGGCGTCGCTGCTAGTGCTGCTGCCGGTATCTGTAACAAGTTTGAAGGCTTTGCCATGCTGCCATCAACGGCAATCGCATCTGCCATCAGCACCATAGCTGCACAAAATATCGGTGCCGGAAATTGGAAACGCGCTGGAAAAGCGTTGTGGATCAGTGTTTTATTTGCATTCACCGCCTCCATGATATTCTTTGTCTGGGCAGGTATATCTTCTGAAAGTATTCTTCGCATCTTTAAGGCGGAGGGGGCAGTTATCACTGCAGGAGAACAATATCTACACTATTTCCGATATGATTTTCTACTGGTTGCCTTTGGATTCACAATGAACGGCTTCTTCAATGGCTGCGGCCGAACACTGTTTGCCATGATCAACGGCATAGCGGCATCCGTGTGCATCCGTATCCCTCTGGTATTTATCCTGTCACAATACGGGAATCATGACCTTACCGGGATAGGTCTTGCCATACCTGCCGCTACACTTGTTTCTGTGATTGCAGGAATCATCTATTATCGGCGCGGGAAATGGAAGCAGGCACTGCTGCTTTGATTAAGGAAACAAGCTGAATCACAGGTTTCTATGGAGGTATACATATCGCGAATACACAAGTTCCGGTTTTCGATAATAACATTCTTTATTTAAAAACAGTACTGCTGAAATAGGTGAGAAGTAAAAAACAAGAGAATTCAAGACATTAAAATATTACATGTATTTTGATTTATCTTTTCGTATATGTTTTGATGTAGGCAGAAACCGGATATCAAGATTTTAAATCTTTTGTGATTACTGAGCGGTTTCTTCCAAATTCAAGTTCGGATTAGCTGTTCCATACAATTTAGAATTCTCAGATTTTTATCGTTAGCAACTAGGTGAAATTCTGTTTTTGTAATTTTATGATTACTATTCACAGCTAATCCATAAATATGTGATTTACCTATGAACTATTAGAATATGGAGCTCATGTAACAGGTCCTATATTTTCATTTTCTCTGTAGCTGCTATATAAATTGAAGAAATATTCTAATTTGTATCTATATACGTATTTATCAAGTTGATTAAGTTTTAATAATATTTACAAGGAATATGCAATTAATAAAAGGTTAAATATAGATGATAATTTATTAACTATATATAGTTGTACTTTTTTATCTATACCGTTAGCATTGATGCTAACTCATTAAATTGATTATGAAATGTTCAAAGCTTGATAATAATTTTATAAGGAATATGTAATAAATAAAAGGCTAAATAAAGGTGATAATTGAGTGAACATAGATTGTTCTAATTCATATCTATACAGTTAGCATTGATGCTAACTCATTAAATTGATTATGAAATATTCAAAGCTTGATAATAATTTTATAAGGAATATGCAATAAATAAAAGGCTAAATAAGGTGATAATTGAGCCGAACATAGATTGTTCTAATTCATATCTATACAGTTAGCATTGATGCTAACTCATTAAATTGATTATGAAATATTCAAAGCTTGATAATAATTTTATAAGGAATATGCAATAAATAAAAGGCTAAATAAGGTGATAATTGAGCCGAACATAGATTGTTCTAATTCATATCTATACAGTTAGCATTGATGCTAACTCATTAAATTGATTATGAAATATTCAAAGCTTGATAATAATTTTATAAGGAATATGCAATAAATAAAAGGCTA
>NZ_JANGCA010000051.1:0-27163 GCF_024463855.1 Clostridium sp. DFI.1.208
TTAACTATAGTTCTTTTCAACATATTTACATTCACAATTTCAAAGATCGAATACTATATTTTCAAGTATTTTATATTTCATACTTTTTCATAAATTACTACTTGACTTTAATATAGTTGTCTTTCTAAATAATGTAATAAATCAAAGACAGAATAATTCATGTCTTTGATTTATTTAATAATTAAGGTTCAAATTTATATGTAATATATCTGTAATCTGGTTCAAGAGTGGAACTTGTTATTGCAGATTTATATTTACCTGTTCCTTTTTGTGATGCGTAATATGGTTTTCTCTTCCATTTTTTTACAGATAAAGTAATGTTACCATTCAAAGCTTTTTCATTCTTTTTATCTTTAGCGGATTCTTTATAAAGTTGTCCATATATATTAAATGTATATGGTGATGTATTTAAATAAATACCCCCATCCGCATTTTTATTAGCTTTTTTTTCTTTCTCAACAGAGAAATTACTCCAGCCTCCGAAACGTGGAACACCCATTGTTACTAAAGGTGATACAGCAGCAAAAGCCGTTGCTGTAAACGCTACTGCAAAAGTAAAAACAAAGCTAAACATTAAAAACTTTTTCAATATTGCATTCATTTTTATATAGCCCTCCTTTTTATTTAACAAGTACTTGTGTGATGGTAGTATAATTTAATTTTTCATAACTAGCAATGATTTTGTTGTGAAAGGTTATAAATTTGTGATAAACGGTATTTTTGTTCACTCACATATGAAATGATGCTATTCATAACATTAGGATTGAAATAATGTAATAATTAAGTATATTATATTTATCTCCCCCTGATATTACTTTTTTATTTATAAATGATGGTTTTCATTTTATAACTATATTCTTATTCTAAAAAGGAATTTTTACACGATTCTTATCGAGGTTCATGAAATACTCATCGTATATACCTACTATATTCAGAAAGCAGGTGAATTGTAAAATAGTTTGTTACGTATAATGTGTAAAAGTAAGAGGATGGAGAAAATGAAATAATAACATGGTATTTAACATAATCATTAAAAATTAACCTAAGCAAAGGACTGTGTAAAGCACTATACATCAAGGCGGCCACAGCCTTTGTGAGGTTTTTCAGATAATGATGATAGTCATTTTTAATACATGATTTATTAACTGGGAAAGGAATCGATATTATGAATTTTACTCGAAAAATTATCTTATGTTTAATATTATTGGCAATGAATAACATATCGGTATTTGCGGAAGAAATGAATCTAAATCATATTGAAGATAACGATCTTGCTGAGGAAATCGAAATGTTTCAAAGGTACTATGATAATCCTGAGTCTTATGTTTTTCAGGATCAGGAGGGAAATGATATTGGTGATTTTGTATGGAGTCAAAGGGAATTGTTCAAAAAGGACCCATATCATACAACTGACAATATGATGGAAATAGTGTGCAGTGTTCAGGAAGATATTCCTTCCATAACTTTTTATTCAGCCAACACTGTAACCTGGTCAAGACAGAAAATTTATTATAAAAAAACAAAATACTGTCTATATACAGTCATTGGTACATATAATATTACAAATAAGAAAATAACTTCAGGGAAAGCAAGTGCCAAAATCATTGATAAGGGTGGAGCAATATATACAATCCAATATATGTCCAGCAATATCAAAAATTCAGGGAAAACAATAGTATACAATGTTAAGCATATAATAAATGGAGTTGTGTATAAAACAAATCATACAAAATCAATTTAATCAGTTATTTTTTTGTGTTATTATACCAAAGGGTGATAATAATGGATAACGGATTATACGCTTATATGTTAACATACTTCACAGTTACATTCATTGGCTATGGTTTCATATTTGAATTAACGAAAACACGAATTTATTTGAAAAATATAAAGCTTAAGTACATTTTTTATTTGATTTTAATCTTACTATTCATTATCAATATATTTGTTTTTATAAATATAACATGGATTGATGAATTTGGAGGTGTGGCTAGGTATAGTCCTGATACTTTTGAAGATTTTGCCGTATTACTTTTTATGTTTTTTCTTTTTCAGGAATCAAAAGGGAAGCGTGTCTTCTATTTATCACTTGGCTATACACTTGTTAAAAGTGCGGATATTCTTTATTCGTTTTTCAATAACATAGTTTTTCAGTATATGATAAATTTTGTGAATGAGGAATGGCTGAGCTATGCATTAATGTTATTATATCCGTTTTTTTATTTCTTGCTTTATATCGTTTTACGTAAAGTTCTTAAACATATGGTATTAGAAGATAAGGAATGGTGGGTTTTCAGTGTAATGTCACTCATTCTTCTAAGCTATTATTACTTTGTTATTGATTTTATGCCGAATGTAGATCCGGAAAATTTATTCTTATCTACGAGTATAGATTATATTTTGATTATATTTATGATAGGAATATTTTTCGTTTTCTTCTATTATTTAAAAATGCTGGATAAACAGAAAAAGGCATTACTTGATATGAAATTACATGAACAGGCTGAGCTATACAGATCAGAGCTTGCCACAAGAATTGAGGCAGCTATCAGTGAGAATAGAAAACTAAAGCATGATTTAAAAAATCATTTCATTATGCTAGAATCAACGATTAAGGTTGATGATGAGCTGGCATTGGAATATTTGCATGATATTATGGGAAAGATGGAAATTATAGATGTTCTTTCAACATCAAATTTGCATTTAAATTATCTGATAAATTCAAAAGTAGAAAAAATAAAATCACTAAATATTGATTTAACGTGTGATTTTAAAAATACGCTGGATTTTCTGAATCTTTTTGAATTGACAACAATCCTGGGAAATCTGATTGATAATGCAATAGAGGCTCAAAAATACGTAGAAAATAAAAGGTTTATAAAGCTTTCAACAAGAAAAAAAGCGGACATGGTAAGGCTTAGTATAGAAAATAGTTGTAATATAGAGGAAATTCATATGGATAATCAGAAGCTTATTACAAGTAAAGAAGATAAAGAAAATCACGGAATCGGTTTTCAGCGTGTTTGTGAAGTGGTGAAGGAGAAAAATGGCATTATTACAAGAACTGTTAATCATAAAATATTTATAGTGGAAATTGTATTGCCAATTGAAATGTTATCTTATTGAATGAGTATGTTTAGTATGATAGGAAGAGCATCTTGCAATAACAACGAATCTGACAAATAAAGACTATAAAAAAGATGTTATCTTCATAAAATCATAAAATAATATGATTTTATGTACATAAAAAAAGAAAATATTATGATTTTATGAATTTAAATTGATGATTTAGTATATGTCGACTGATAAATCTCCATAAAAATTGGAAGAAGTTTTAAGGCCGTCAAATACAAATATCAACTGACAGGAGTTATCAGAATTTCCAACAAATGCGTAAGTATGACTAAGAGATTTTGTGAAGGTTTTAAGACGTTATCGATATATAACATACTAAAAGAAAATAAAGGGAACGATAATATAATGAGTTATGAGATTTAGAATGATAATGGTGGCTATGTATACGGTACTGCTATTCGCATATATTATGAAAAGAGCTATTAATTCTATCATGAAATATTGTAGGAAAAGCAATACAAAAAAGGAGTATAGCATAGAATAAGAGGTTATATAGGACCAGCCAGTCACCAGCGTAGGACCGTATAAAATCAGAAAATGAACACAAAGATTCATCATAAATTGAGAAAACAGCTGTATACAAAATTGCTGTTTTTTTAAGCGTATCAGTGTAAGACTACGGAGCTGTTTAAAGATATATATACGATATACAAGAAGTATAAAATAAAACGATTCTCCATATAATCCTGCATAATGATTCGTGAGATAATAAAGATTCAGTGGCGTATGATCCGAGCCATTATAAAAATATAAGGATAGGCAGCCTCCAAAAATCATTAGGATTGTATAACCCGATTTGTATGAATATTTATTTAGTTTCCACATGCGGATACCTCTTCTTTATTGTTATGACTTTTTTATAGGAATGTTATGAAACATGAAAGCTTATTTCTACATCATTTAGGATTCTGCTTTTATATTCTTTTAAGGTTATTGTATACTTTACAGATTTGGTTGTTTATTTACATTTATTAAAGTACAATCAAAGCTCATGCAGAAAGCCGTTTTCTAATACAAATTTGCGGGTGAATGCGATATCATCAACGCCGTCATGTGCGCATATAATGACGGCTTTCTTTTGCCTGAGTAAAGCTTTGATTATTTCATTAAACGCATGAATACTTGCTTCATCCAGCCCTCTTGTCGGCTCGTCAAACAGGACTAGGTTCTGGTTTTCCATAATTGCTTGAATAATGCCAACCTTTTGCCGCATACCAATACTGTATTTTTTTATGGGAGTTTTCAAATCGTAATCTAGTTGAAACAGTCTGAATAAATTCTTTACAGTGCTTTCTTCATATGTGCCTTTTAGATTAAAAAGAAATTTTAGATTATAAACGGCTGTTTCTGTTTCGATATACTTTGGATTTTCTATCAATGCTCCAATCTGTGTGCCTTTGGATAGACGGATGCTTCCTTCATCCTGCATCAACAAACCAGCAATGATTTTTAGTAATGTGCTTTTTCCCGATCCATTGATTCCCTTTATATGAATTAAATCACCTTCATGAATTTCCAATTGGATTCCTTTTAAAACAGTATTCCCTTTGAAGCTTTTTTGAATATTATCAATTTTTATCATATACGTTCTCCATTTCGCTTGTAGATTCAGCATGATTTCTTATGGTACGCAGATACTGTGTTCTATACACCTTATCCTGTTGTATTTATAACGACTGCATATAAGCCTATATAGCAAATATATCAATAATGTAAAAAATAATGCTGTACTGGTAAATGAATACCAGCCAGTGTAATGCGCTTCTAATGGAAAGGTTGTCCCTGGTGTGATTAGATTTGCAGGTACCATGAAAGATAATAAAGAACGTATCGGAATCATACGACGGGTATAAGGCTCTAATTGTTGGACTATCACAGCACCTGTACACGGGTATAGAAGCATACTGGTTATTTGAACAAGAACTCCTGTGGAGTAAAAGATATATTCGTTTTTAATCAGCATGGACAGTGTGGAGATAAACATCAGAAAAATACCATAGCCTGCAGAGGATAGTAAAACAAAGATTAATAATTCTAAAACAGCATTCCTGCTGAAATACATTTCAGTACTTATAAAAAGGGAGGGAATCACTGATTCGTAGAAGAAATGCAGATATAATATAATGGATATCTGCAGGATCAGAAAAAAGATGAAGCCAGTTGAAAAAGATTTAATCAATACCCTTTTTAGATAGTCTTGTATGGAAATTCTTAATAAAATGAAATTAGAAAACCCTTTTTGTATCTGAAAGAATGTAGCTGAAACAAGTAGTGGTGCGATTATGAATAGAGCCGTAAAGACAAATAGCAGCATATCCATAGAAGTCATTTTATAAAATGCATAGATACCGTAATCGCCCGGATAGGAATTCTCGAGGGATGGATAATTGGTATACACTGTTAGAAAAGTTGAGAGTATAAGGATTGAATAACAGCATAAATAACGAAAGGCATTTTTTCTGGATTTTGTGAACATAGCAGACCTCTTCCTGTAAATAATATAAAATTTGCTTACAGTTAATTTAACGTAAGCTATAATAAAAAAGTTTGTTTTTAAATTATTTTCTAAAATTTTAATAAAACCAAACCTTTTTGGTTATTCATCCGTTAAACTATAAAGAGGAGAAAGGTGAGATGGTAGATGCAGGATAACATATTGATATCCAGGGCAAAGCATGGTGATCAGGAAGCGCTTGAAGAGCTCATTCGACGTTGGTATCAACCCATATATAAATACCTCGTGCGTAAGACTGGAAATACAAGCATCGCCTCTGATCTTACACAGGAAACGTTTCTGAAATTTGTTGAAAGCCTGCCGAGGTACTCTCCCTTAGCTGCATTTTCTACTTATATTCATACGATCGCCTATCATGTGTCTGTGGATTATTTTCGTAAGCATAAGGATTATCAGGTATATGACGATAAGCAGTGGGATATGCTGGAGGATAAACGAAATGGAGTGGATGAGAACTATTACCGTATGAAGGAGATTCTGTATAAGCTGCCGGATAAGCAGAGAGAATGTATTATTTTATATTATTATCAGGGCTTGAAATACCGCCAGATTGCTGAGGTTTTGAGCATCCCCGTATCGACGGCAAAAACGCGTGTGCGGACAGGATTACAAGCATGCAGGAAACTGTGGGAGGTAGAGGAATGAAAAAAATATTAGATTATTACACGGTGAAGGATGCGCCGCAGGACGAAATCGAGCAGTTTCTACAGACACTGCCCTTGCAGAATAAAGCTCCTCAAGCATGGGATCAAATGAAGCTGCAGTGGAAATGCATACCGAAATACTATATACTGCTATTATTTACTCTTACTGCATTTACGATTTACTATCTTTTCCATCGAACACCCGAACAATACAACAGAGAAGGCATTTGGGAAATTACGATGTATTATATGATTGGGTTTTTAGTTATTACAATTCCCCAGTTTACAAGAAGCGGGGAGTTTCAGATGGAAGAGCTGGAACGTAGCTGCCGGTATAGCTACATACAGATTTTATTTACGCGTATTCGTATGTTTGCATGTCTGTTTATCGCTATGCTATTCATTATCTGCATAGCTGCTGTTTTTTATATGCAGGAAGGTTATCTTGAACTAATACTGACCATCAGCTTTTCTCTTGTATTCGTTTGTGATGAAATTCTGCTGTTCCTGCGAAAAGCACGGCACTGGACAGGACCTGGTCTTATGAGTGGATGCTTTGTACTGACGTTTGGAACGATGCGTATACTATCTGAAATCATATTCTATCTATCCTGGAGCGTATTACTGCTATTTATCATCGTGTGTACGGCTGCAGGTATATATTTATGGAAGCAATTTAGAAGGGAGTATCAGAATAATGAAACTTTCAGTAGAGCATGTTACGAAGAAATATAAAGACAAAACAGCTGTTAACGATGTTACCTACGAATTCCATAACGGCATCTATGGGCTGCTGGGACCAAACGGAAGCGGGAAATCTACACTGATGCGTATGCTGTGCGATATCCTTCGCCCTACGCAGGGAATTATTAAATTGGATGATAAAGCGATTCATGCACTTGATGAGGATTACCGCGATATCCTTGGATATCTTCCACAGGAATTTGGGTATTATCCACAGTTCAGTGCACAGGATTTTCTGATGTATTTTGCCACACTAAAGGGCTTTGGAAAAGAAAAGGCTAAAAGAAGAGTGGATGAGGTTTTAGCTATGGTTTCTCTGAAAGCAGAAAAGAAGCATAAAATACGTACATTTTCCGGAGGTATGAAGCAACGCCTTGGAATTGCGCAGGCATTGTTGAATGATCCGAAAATACTGATTGTTGATGAGCCAACGGCAGGTCTTGATCCCAAGGAACGTACAAAATTCAAAAATATTCTGGCACGCTGTGCGAATGATAAAATCGTTATACTGTCAACCCATATCGTTTCGGATGTGGAGACAATAGCAACGGATATTCTGATTATGAAAGAGGGGACTTTGCTCTTAAATGGGAATAGGGAGGCTTTACTAAAAGATATAAAGGATAAGGTGTATACGTTCCTGGCACCGCCTTCAGATGTGGAAATGTGGAGTAAAAAGGGTATCATTACAGAAATGATACCCGTTGAACAGCAACTGCAAATACGGCTGATTGCACAGCAGCAGCCGACCGATCATGCCCAGCATGTGGCTGCCACTCTGGAGGATTTGTATCTTATGATATTCAGAGATCAGGAAACAGCATGCTGAGATATGAATTGTTAAAGCTCTGGAAGCGGCCTGTTGTATGGGCGGCCATCTGTTTTGTTATCCTGTTTCATGCAGTGAACTTAGGGATTGTAGCAAATGGTGAAACAAAAAAAGAGGATATGCATTGGGGGCATGTCTATGGCGGTATTATGGATGATAGCTGGCAGAGGAGCATACAAACAGAATATCAAAAATTTACAGAGGACAAATCGAATCAGATGAGCAAAAAAGAATTTCAGGAGGCTGGAGAGCAAGTTGGCTGGGCACAAAGTAAAATAGACAGGCTGTATAAAAATCCGGTAAATCGTTTAACTGAAGAGGCGCAGGATATGCCTCAATATAAAACACTGTCCTGGGCATATCAAAATACACATTTCAAAGAGAAATTGTCGGAATTCGTAAATCAGGAAATCGAAAGAATGCAGCAGCGCGCGCCTGCTTTTGATACTGCCAGAATTCAGCAGGCATATCAAAAACTCGAAAACAACTGGGAGGAATATCGCTTTGGTTACAATAAAGGCTGGATTGTTCTGCAGGAAGGCCCTGTTTTCATGCTGCGAACATATAGCATCATGATGATCGTACTGCTTTCCATTTTATTCTCACAGGAAAATGAATCACATGTCATGGAAACACTGCTTACGACAAAAAATGGAAAGAAGGGTATCCAAAGGGTGAAAGTAAAAGCAGCGCTGATCAGTGGAATGCTGGCTTGGTGCGGTTTACTTACTATACACGTATTACTTACGATTTTCTTTTTCGGTTTGGGAGATGGAGGAACATTTGTTCAGGATTTTATTATGAATGTCTGTCCTTATCTGCTTACTGCAGCACAGTTTTTCACAGTTCAGGCTATCATTAGCTTCAGTGCATCAGTGGTTATCGCTTTGTGTATGGCTCTGATAGGTGCTTATACAAAAAAGTCAAGTACCTGCATTATTATCATGGTTTTGATTCTATTGCTACCACCGTTTGCCAATAATACCAGCTTGCAAAATCTGGTATTGCTTCATCCATCCAATATATTATCCGGACGTTATCTGATCAGTTCCCTGAATTATGTGAATATAGGATTTACATATGTTCGTGCAGTCTATGCTGTCCCTGTGATTTTGCTTTTTTTGTCTGCAGTCTTTATGATATTGCTGCATATAAGAAACCCGGAAAATCATTTGGTATTAACTTTTGAAGATTAGAGGTGAGATCCTATGTTAACAATGATTCAAGCAGAGTTAAAGAAATATGTATTTAATCGTAAGGTTGCAGTTGTTCTCTTACTTGCACTTACAGTCTTTATAAATAAGCTATACATGTATGATGCTACTACTTATCAACAATATTTTGACGGTGGAAGCATTGCTATGCGGGAAAAGACCATTGCATATTGTAAAAACAGACAAATTTCTGCTACGCTAATAGATGATGATTTTCGTGAGAGAACAGCTAAGGAATATCGGGCATTCATAGACAAATACAGAGCCAGTGATGAGAAGA
Source organism: Clostridium sp. DFI.1.208 (assembly GCF_024463855.1). Classification (NCBI taxonomy): domain Bacteria; kingdom Bacillati; phylum Bacillota; class Clostridia; order Eubacteriales; family Clostridiaceae; genus Clostridium; species Clostridium sp. DFI.1.208. The sequence goes on from NZ_JANGCA010000051.1 coordinate 9,362, forward strand.
TAGCAGCATTAATAACGGAATGGGAGAGCGATGATACGCTGGAATCTGTTCTTGCTAATCGGTATAATTATGATAATGTAATCTTGATGGTAGGAGGGGAAGAGAATGCTCCGGAAACAAAAGCTCCCTTTCTTGCTGATAAAATCGGCTATGTCAAAATGACAAGGAGCCTTGTAGAAGATGTTCGTGAGGATAATAAATATACTGATCATCCGCTCAGTGAAGCTCAGCTTCAACAGAAGGAACAGATGATTCAAAAAAATCTGGTGGATCAGCCGATAACCGGAGGTTATTCGCTGGGGGTTGATTATCTGATATCCATGAATCAGTTTCTGCCTTTCACGCTGGGGTTTGTACTCCTGGCCTGCTTTTATCGAATGTTTGCACAGGAAAAAAAGCGAAGAACAGACGCTATGATTCTGACATGTAAGTATGGGAAGAAAAGATATATTTATTCAAAACTGCTTACTGTATTCTTCGTTACGACTGTCTTATGGCTGATATTCCAGATTGTGAATCTTATGGGCTGTCAGCTCGTGTATGGTTTGGAGGGATGGGATGTGACATTCAATTCGAGTTTTAGCATCTCACCTTATGGCTTGACTTATCTGGAAATGTATTTATTTCGTTTACCTTTCAGTTATTTAGGCACACTGGCATTTGCTTACCTCATCTGCCTTCTCTCACAATGTACTCGCTCCATTCCAACCATGCTCACGGGACTGGTATTCATTGTTATAACAAGCTGGATCGTATATCCCTATGATAACTACACACTGTTGAATAAAATACAGCTTTTGCTACCTACACAGATTATGAGCGGATGGAATATTTTTCGAGAATATAACGCCTATGATATATTCGGTGTGAATGTTTTATATCCGTCAATAGCAGGAATAGCTATTGCTGTATATCTTGTCGTTTTTATGATAGGAATTTATTTGTTAATGCAGAACAGACAAATCAAGAATGGATGATGTGCAACATTATAGTTGCTTATCCTATGAAAAAGAGACGCTTCACAAAACGGGTTCTTTCTTCTTTTAGGGTGTATGCAAAAGGGAGAATTCAACTTCTATTGATAAACAAATGGTGTTGAACTCTCCCTGTTATAAGGTTACCTACAATCGAGAAGGAACCCACAACGAAATCCCTTTTCTTTTATGTCATATATAATATAAATTTCGGTATAAGGATCGAAGCTTCCCATAATCCTAAAGCTGAAACAATATACCCACAGCGGCGGAAGCTGCAATGCATAAGATAGGATGCCACTTTCGCTTATTGGATAAATAAAAGATAGCAGCAAACAGCAGAATGCACGGCCATTTGACCATTTCTATAAAATTTTCGCTATCCTGAAATAAAGCAGCGATGAAAATCGTTATACCGGCAGAGGCGATGAGTGCGGTGACAGCAGGACGAATACCATAGAAAACAGATTTCACCAGCTCACTGTCCTTAAATTTTTTCAGAAACTGCGCAACGATACAGATTACGATGATGCTTGGCGCAACCAGTCCAAGCGTCGCAACAATACCGCCCAGCACACCATTGATATGATATCCGGTGTAGGTTGCCATATTGATACCGATGGCACCTGGTGTTGATTCACTCACCGCAATCATGTCAGTCAGCATATCTGCAGTAAACCAGTGATATTTATTCATCATTTCCGTAAGAAACGGTATGGTAGCCAGTCCCCCTCCAAGGGCAAACAGGCCGGTTTTGAAAAATTCGTAGAAGGCAAGCAGCAATAGTTCCAGATTCATTCCTTTACCTCCCTGCGTCGCAACGCACAGACAATCACACCGAGTAATGCGGCGATGATAACAACAAGAACGGTTGATACGCTGGTAAAGGTAATTGCGGCAAGGACAACGGCGAATAACACGATACCGAAGGCATCCTTGATACCACTCTTCCAGAGCTTGACTACGGCATTCAAAACAAGTACACATACCGCTACACGAATACCTGCTAAAGCATGCTGAACAACTGCAAGTGAGGAATAGGTGGTAAGCACAGAAGCAATCAATAAAATAATAATGATGCTTGGCGTAACTACACCCAGCGTTGCGATAATAGCACCAAGGATTCCTTTCTCATAAAAGCCGATAAACGTTGCTGTATTTACCATGATGATACCCGGTGTACACTGTGCAACCGCATAGTAATCCATGATTTCCTCTTCAGTGGCCCAATGCTTTTTATCCACAATTTCCTTCTGGATCAGCGGCAGCATGGCATAACCTCCGCCAAAGGTAAAGGCTCCTATCCGCATAAAGACAGAAAACAGTTCCCAGTAAATTTTCATAAACACCCTCATTTCCATATAAAGAATACCCATATTATACAAAAAACAAACATAAATACAAGAAGTGCAGGTGTTTTTTCCTTGATATTGGAAATATTTCACCGGGTGTGGGATTGTAAGAGAAAGCGCTACACTATATAATAATACATATGGAGGATTACCTATGTTCAATATATATCATCAACCCTATGCCAGAGGTCGTTATCCGATTGTAGCCGCAAACGGTGTTGTGGCCACTGGAAACAATCTTGCTGCCGCTGCAGGTCTGCAAATCCTGCGGGAGGGCGGTAATGCAATCGATGCCGCGATTGCGACAGCCGCAACACTTACCGTTGTTGAGCCTACTGCAAATGGTATCGGCTCCGATGCCTTTGCTATTGTCTGGTACAAGAATGCCATGTATGGTCTGAACAGCTCAGGCTGTGCACCTATGGAAATTTCAATAGAAAAACTGAAGGAACAGGGGATCACGGAAATGCCGAAGCATGGATGGACACCGGTAACCGTTCCGGGAGCACCGAAGGCGTGGGCAGAATTAAGCAATCGATTTGGAAAGCTGCCCTTTGCACAGGTACTCGCACCAGCAATCACCTATGCCCGTGAAGGTTATCCGGTACCGCCGGAGCTTTCCAGATTGTGGAAGATGGCTGTCAGAAGCTATGCGGATAAAAAGGATGATCCAGTGTTCCGGCAATGGTTTCAGACTTTTACCTTTGATCGAGCAGCACCGCAAGTCGGTCAGCTGGTTAAGCTTCCCGATCATGCGAAAACACTTGAGAAAATAGCAGAAACACAAGCAGCTTCTTTATATGAAGGAGAGCTTGCGCAGCGTATCGAAGAGGATAGTATTGCACACGGTGGTTATCTGCGAAAAAAGGATCTGCAGCAGCATAAGGCAATATGGGTGGATCCGGTTTCTGTACACTATCATGGCTATGACGTTTGGGAGCTGCCGCCTAATGGACAGGGAATTGTCGCATTGATGGCATTGAATATATTAAAGGAATTCCAGTTTGCCCAGCGGGATGAGGAATTGTTTCATCATCAGTTTGAAGCAATGAAAATGGCCTTCGCAGACGGCTTGCATCATATCACAGATGCGAAGCATATGAAAGCCGAAGTACAAAGCCTGTTACATACAGCCTATGGCAGAGAGCGCTCGCAGGAAATTGCATATTTCGCCAAACAGCCTGCAGTTCACATGCCGCCGAAAAGCGGTACCGTATATTTATGTACAGCAGACAGGGAAGGAAATATGGTATCCTTCATTCAAAGCAATTATATGGGCTTTGGCAGTGGAGTTGTAGTAAAGGACACTGGAATCGCCCTTCAAAACCGCGGACATGATTTCTCTTTGGATCCCAATCATGTTAATGCTCTTGCTCCCGGAAAGCGAACCTACCATACCATCATTCCCGGATTTCTTACAAAGAATGGAAAAGCAGTTGGTCCATTTGGCGTTATGGGCGGATACATGCAGCCGCAGGGACATGTGCAGGTGGTTATGAATATGATTGATTTTCATTTGAATCCACAGCAGGCGCTGGATGCCCCACGATGGCAATGGGTAAAGGATAAAAAATTTATTATAGAGGACAGCTTTGATTACAACATTGCAAGAAGGCTACAGGAGCGCGGTCATCAACTTCAGGTGGATTTGGAAACTGCCAGTTTCGGGCGCGGACAAATTATCGTGCGACTGGATAATGGTGCACTGATGGCAGGAAGTGAATCAAGAACAGACAGCAGCATCGCCTGCTGGTAATGGCAATAGAGGAAAAGACAGGGGTATATATATGCAGACCGTTTACCATATAGCATTATTGGATGATGAACCATGCTATACAAATATGATACGTGAAAAAATAGAAGCTTTTGAGTTAGAGGAACAGCTTTTCATAGATACATATAATAATGTTCATGATTTTTTGAGAAGTAAACATATATATGACATACTTCTGCTGGATATTGAAATGCCGGGAATGGATGGTATTCATCTCGCTAAATACATCGCCAACGAACGGACACTGGTGATATATGTAACGAATTATGCAGATCGTATGGAGGATGCATTTGGAATCAACGTATTTCGCTATGTTTTGAAATCCAAAATAGATGAAAAGCTGAAAAGGACCCTGCAGGATGCTTTTGAGTTTTTACAGGATAACGCAGATTTCAAGATACGTACAGATGGCGGTTATGAGATGCTGGCACAAAAAGATATCATTTATATGGAGTATTTCTCCAAGGATATCTATGCTTATACCAAGGATCGTGAATACATATTCCGTATGTATTCAATGGAGCGCATGATGAATGAATTAAACAGTCGCTTTGTTCAAATCAATCGTGCCAATATTGTTAATATAGAATATATCCGTTCCATTCGAGGGTTTGAACTGCATCTGCAGGGCATTGATCGCATACTGAAAATCAGCAGGCGACGTAAGAACGAAATTATGGATGCTTTATTTCAAATGACGACAAAATTATGATGTCGTCATTTTTGAATAAGAAAACCCCCAGATAGTCTGGGGGGCAGGTACAATCAGGAGATGATAAGAGATAACTGTTCTCAGTAATTTCTTGAATATGAAGCCAACAATGTGAGTAAAATCACCATGAAATGGGAATTCGTAAACTTAATCCAGTATGATACATAGGAACAGACCAGCGCTGGTGTCTTATAGTTTCTATGTCTTTTGATTTATAAAGTGCATGTTGCTGTTGTAGATTGTACTTACAGTATACTGTTGGTGAAAGAAATGTAGAGAGGTTTCTTACCAGATAATTCAGTAGGCTTTCTTAGGTTTATCTAGTACAGCAGAAACGTCTTGCTTAACGAACGAGTGATTTGAATAATTTTACTGTACTTTACAAGCATTTGTGATACACTGATGATACAAAAAAGGAGGGGCTGTTCCATGAAAAAATATTTAAACACTATAATGTTGATGTATGTATCACGATTACAAAAGCCCCGGCCATTCTACATGTCCGCTTAATGGATCCTTTTTTTCGCGTTCATATAGTATTTTAGCACAAGACACCTTTTTCTATATGATATACAAGTCAGCTGATTATCGGCGGACATTGTAATAAATACGCTATATACCATAAAAATAACAACAAAAGCAGAGGACCACCGGATCATATTCTTCTAGGAGACCATGAAATAAGGAAAGAAGGGATATGATTATGCGTGAGACTACAAGAATTGCTTCTGCTATTACAAAAAATGAAAATAAAAAAGTGTACGATGAGTATTGTAAGAGAATTTTATCAAATAAGCAGATCCTTGCCTATGTCATGAAGGGCTGCATACCGGAATATGAGGATACACCACTGGAGGAAATTCCAGCTTATATTGAATTGTCAGCGACAGAAAGTGAAATGATCGATGAGAAAAGCATTGAGGTCGTGGATGAAGCCATACCGGGATCACAGATCAAATATGATATTCAGTTTGAGGCAGCTTTGCCGTGCAAACATAAAGCTGAAGGAAGCGAAGAAAAGAGATCATCGGACAAGGAGAAGCTCTGCCTGATCATCAATCTGGAGAGTCAGGCAAAGGATAATCCAGGGTATCCGCTGATTAAGCGTGCGCTGTATTACAGCAGCAGACTGGTGGCAAAGCAGAAAAATGCAGAGCTTGGATTTGCGAATTCAAAGTATGGAGAAATAAAAAAGGTCTATTCCATATGGATCTGCATCGGTCATGCGAAGCAAAAGAATGATGTTATAAATTCATATACTATACAGGAAAGCTGTCATACGAGGATATGGCATGCGCCAAGAAATCACTTTGATATCATGACAGCGGTCATGGTATATCCGCAGGTGGAAGCATTTCAGAAAGGAAAGGAAGACAGGGAAGCACAGAAGCCTGTGAAAACGTTTGAGCAGAAGCTGCTGGAGCTGTTGAAGGTACTGTTCATAAAAGACTTTTCGATGGGAAAAAAGAAGGAACGATTAGAAAAAGAGTATGGTATAATGATGAAGAGGGAGACAGAAAGCGAGGTCATGGAAATGTGCAACTTTAGCGATTTTATAGAAGAAAGAGGAATCAAAAAGGGGCTTGAACAGGGGCTTGAACAGGGGCTTGAACAGGGAAAAGTGAATACAACAGTTCAGCATGTACAGAATCTGATGCAGTTCAGTAACCTCAGTGCAGATGAAGCCATGAAAATGCTGGGAGTGGAAAAAGAATTACAGTCTGTTATTTTGAACGAGCTGCATCAGGCTTGAATAATAAGTAATTAAATTCATAGGAGTAAAGAGCATAAGGCATATGTGGGTTATGAATGATAGAAGTTCCACAGCTTATTTCTTCATTCAATTCATGTGCTAGTGGTAATAAAAAGCAGATGATTCAAATAAAAAATCGTCTGCTTTTTCAGAGAACTCATATGTATGTTTTTTCAAACGACTTTAGGATATGCGATATAGAAAAAAGATAATATCACCATTGCATAATTATAATCTTGCAGATAGGAATTATACGAGCATGATTCTAGAAAAATACGATAGGTGAAAGAAATAAATGAGGTGTGAATTATCATTTACTGAAACACTATAAATATCAAGAGATATTACAGTGACCATTAAATGCCTAAAAACTGCCATTCATGCAATTATTATACCGAAAATCCGTTATATTGTAGTATAATATCGGTAGGAAGGGGGAAGGAAAAGGTACCTCAATTAAGAGAAATAGAAAAATTAAATTTTACATGACATCATACCGGACTTCTTATATAATAGTTGTGCAGGAAAAGAGTGATGTTATGAATGAAATTATGGAATATGTGTATTGTTTTATGTATATTTATGGTATTACCTATTCAATTAAACGCGTGAACAGTAATGTGCGATGGAATGCACGAACTATTTTTCTGATGATTGTGTATAGCTTTATAAACATGATTTTGACGAATAGTATTGATGTTTCAAACATATTATTTATGCTATCAAATATGTTTTCTATTATACCGGATTATCTATATGTATGTGCATTATGTAAAAAATTTAAGCTTCTCAATTTATTTTACTTGATGTTTTATACAATTTCCTTTATTACATTTATTGATATATTCATGAATGTTCATATTCATTTATTTAACGGAGCCTTTGATGCAACATTCGTACCGGGAATGCTTCGTTTTGTATCTATTGTATTTGCTAATGGCTGTGCAATGCTTGTATTTCAAATACCGGTTTACTTATATCGGAAGTTTTTTGTGGTTCTTACAAAAAAGCAGCTGATGCCTTTTGTTTTTCTACAGATTTTTTCTATGATTGTGCTTATCATGTATATGAAAGAGCTGGAGGTTTACCCAAAGGATATCACGATATTCCTTGTATTTCTGATGCTTGTGGTTCAGACATTTACTGTAGACTTTATCTTTGTTCGTTTCTGGCAGCTTGCTCAGGAGAAGAATGAAATTGAACTGACGGAGCTTTCTAGAAATATACAGAATCAGTATATGCATGATTTACAAGAGGAACAGGAGAAAAACAGAGAGCTTCGGCACGATATGAGAAATCATATTGAGATACTGGAAAGTATTCATCATGACCGTGATTTTCTGAATTATCTGGATCGTGTAAGAAAAGATGTAGATGAGCTGGGACAACGTATTAAGACAGGTAATATGTTTCTGGATGCGTGCTTAAATACGAAAATAAATTCAAATAGTGATATTCAATTTGAAGTAAGCGCGTTTGTGAATGATGAAATAGGTATTGAGGACAAGGATATGTGTGCTCTTGTATTCAATATGCTGGATAATGCCATTGATGCCGCTAGAGGTAGTGAACATAAAAAAGTGGACATAAAGTTAATGATACATAACGATTCTCTGATTATTGAGGTTATCAATTCTACTGCACAAGCACCAGATTTTCATTCCAGAAAAGGAACTGGACATGGGTATGGAATGAAAATTATTGAGCGTATTGCTGCTCAATATGAAGGTATGGTGAAATATGATTATGATGAAGAAAGCCATACGGTAAGTGTACACTGTCTGATGCCTCTTCCAAAATAAGAAAGGGTGGTAAACTTATGAAATTTAATATCAAGAAAAAACTAATCAATTATGCAGTACGTAATGAAAATAATGCTTCTATCGTAGGGCATTACACGCCAAAGCCTTTTTCCTATAAAAAGGAATCTGTGAAATCACAGAAGCATGGAAACAATAAGTAGAAGGCTGAGCATATTTCTTGCTAAACGAGGTTTGATTGAAGAGGATGAGGTTGATATTATCCGCTTTGCAGTTGAGCTTCTTCTAACACAGGGAATACAGATTGTCAGTATGCTCGTGCTGGGATACTTCCTGCAGTTCTTCTGGGAAACGGTGCTGTATTTGTGTATGCTGCTGTTCCTGAAACGCTATACTGGCGGCTATCATGCAAAAACATATGGACGTTGTTATTTGATAACAATGATTATCTATCTGCTGGTTTTACTCTGTGTGGAGTATCTGAATATATACAGTCTGCTGGTCTTTCTTCCTGCCGGACTTGGTATTTTCATTTATTTCGGTCCTTGTCTTAGCTATAAGACGATGCTGGAACGTAGGAAGCAGCAATTACATCTGAAGCTTTCTTTGGCTCTATGTCTTGTTTTGCTTCTGCTGTTTTTGGGAATCCATGAATTTCGCTATACGATAGAAATTGCGGCTATTCTGTTTTTTACCGCGGTGATGATGCTGCCGGTATTCTGGAAAAATACAAAAACAATCTGATGAAAAAGGTCTGATGTGTCATAATGGCAATCAGATCTTTTTATAATGGCTTTAACGGCTTCACGACAACCACGATATTTAATTATGAAGAAAGCTTAGCACAAAACGTTGAATTCCATAAAAGTAAAATGTTTAATGATAAATTTAAAAGATGGAACGGTGGTATGCCATATACAGTTTTCTATCTCATGGATTGTTGTATTGGTACTATATTTTGTATAATATCCGTTGTATAATACAAAGGAAACACGTAATATGTATAAAAGTAAGGGGAATGAAAGGGGAAACAGAATAGAGGGAGATTATAATGAATTACACGATAAAGGAATTGATTGAAAAAGAGGATAGGAAAAATCCATATACGGATGAGCAGATTGCTGAGCTTTGCAATATGAGTCGTGAGGAAGTGACACTTCTGCGTCAGGAACAGGGGATTTTTGATTCCCGGGAGAGAAGAAGACAGATATTACTTCCCGAGGTGAAAGCAATATTGCGAGGCAATGAAAAAATATCAGATCGAAAGCTGACGGCTATACTGAATGAACGAGGATATCAAATATCCCGTTTTATAACAAGATCAGTTCGCGATGAGCTGCAGCCAAAAGAGAATAAAGAGGAGCGGATTCACATGGATCCAGATCGTGATTTTGAACAGCTGATTGGATATGATGGAAGTATGAAGCGTCAGATATCGCAGGCACAGGCTGCTGTTCTTTATCCACCAAGAGGTCTTCATACGCTGATCCATGGTCCAAGCGGTGTTGGAAAAAGCCAGTTGGCAGAAGCCATGTATCACTTCGCTATCCATGTGGGTACCATACAGAAAGAAAGTCCGCTGGTGATATTTAACTGTGCGGATTATGCAGATAATTCAGAGCTTTTACTATCACAGCTATTCGGCTATGTGAAGGGGGCCTTTACAGGGGCAGATCGTGAGAAATCAGGGCTTGTGGAAAAAGCCGATGGAGGTATCCTGTTTCTGGATGAGGTACATCGTCTGCCAAGCGAAGGTCAGGAGATGCTGTTTTATTTAATTGATAAGGGCATGTATCGAAAACTGGGAGAAACAGGTAGTACAAGAACAGCAAAACTTCTTATCATTGCTGCCACTACGGAGGATTTGGATTCCTATCTTCTAACAACCTTTCGTCGAAGAATTCCTATGCTGATTGATCTTCCATCATTGAGCGAGCGCCCGCTTTTAGAACGACTTATGATTATTAAAACCTTCCTGTTTCAAGAAGCTCTGCGTATACAGCAAAATATTATTTTGGAAAAGGATGCACTGATGCTTTTGCTGAATTATCCCTGTCCAGGGAATATTGGGCAGCTACGAAGTGATATACAGGTGGCCTGCGCCCGAAGCTTCTTGAAGCATATTACATATGGTGATAAGCGACTGATTATAGCACTGGATGATTTGCCTCCGCATGTTGGAAATCTCTCTCTTAACACAGCATCACGAGATTCTCGCAAGCTCTGTGAAAGTGACCTGTTTGTATCCTGCACACGACATAAGGAACAGGTTTCGCATATAGGGCCGAACATCTATCAGTTTATAGAAGAGAAATATGATCTTCTTTTAAAAGAGGGATGTACAGAAAATGAAGTGTACCAGATTCTCGGTAAAGAGCTTGATACAGAAATGGATAACCTGTTTAATAAAATTAAATATCAGCAGGTTGATCGAAAAAATCTAGAAGAGGTGGTAGGAAACCGTATTATCCAATCTGTACAGAAATCGGTTGATATTGCCAGAATGAGCATGCAGGACATCAGTCCCAATATTCTTTCTCCGCTTTGTCTGCATGTGAGCGCCAGCTGTGAACGTATGAAATGCGGGAAACGCATCATAAATCCACAGCTTGAAAAAATAAAAAAAGAGTATCCTCTGGAATTTGCGACAGCACGTAAAATGTGTATGCAGTATCATGAAGATTTTATGATTGATATGCCAGAGGATGAGATAGCATTTATCGCGATGTATCTTAGAACCTTTACCAAAAAGAAGAAAGAGGAAAGCTGCAGGAAAATCGGTATTATTGTTTTGACGCATGGCAATGTCGGCATCGAAATGGTGGAGGTTGCCAATCAACTGCTAAATGTAAATTTTGCAGTTGGACTTCGCTGTGCCTTGGATGAACCAAGTAGTCATGCCCTGCAGCGAACGCAGCATGCAGTAGAGCAGCTTGATGAAGGAAGAGGGTGTCTGATCCTCACCGATATGGGTTCACTGGTAACATTCGGACAGATTATTACGCAGCGTACAGGAATAGACACCCGCACGATCTCCCGTGTAGATACTGTAATGGTTATAGAGGCGATTCGCAGAGCAATTTTGGAAGAAACAACGCTTGATGAATTGGAACAGGCATTGAATATGGAAAAAGAAATAAATTTCCACGGCAATCTGGAGCTGGAGGAAAAGGAAACAGTGATTGTTTCTATTTGTCTGACCGGCAAGGGCAGTGCAGTTCTCATTCAGTCAAAAATTCAAAAACTGCTGCAGGAGCATGACTTGACAATTCGTATACTGACACTAGGAGTCATGAGTGAAAATGGAATCGAATTTGAATTGGATCACCTTGCACGCAGTTATCATATTCTTGCGATACTGGGAAACTTTCAGATTGACTATCATCGAATTCCATTTTTCTCAACAAGTGATATTATCAATGGGATTGCACAGCAGGATCTGCTGGATATCATAAAAGATTATCAGCAGTCTAAGAAAGCTGTTAGTTGCCTGCAGGAGCTTCTTGATGAAGATATTATCCTCTGCCATGTACAGGATGCTTTATGTAAAAATGATATTCTGGAGAAGCTGGTAGAGCTTCTGGTAAAAAAGGAATATGTGTCACAGGAGTATTTGCTGGATGTATATAAACGAGAGGCTATGGGAGCAACCATTATGGGAAAGGCGGCTATACCACACGGCTTTACAGAACATGTCACAAAACCTGCCATTGCTATTTTGACCTTGCAGGATGCAATTTTATGGGAGGATAACTTTGAAACAAATATAATTTTAATGCCAGCATTAAAAGAAGAGAGTATTGCATATACCCATGAATTATTCTCTATATGCAGTGATTCCATGCTGATACAGTCACTTTCAGCATGTAATAAGCCACAGGAAATCATAAGGTTACTAACCACTCGCACAAAACCGTCCAAATAGTTGGCACGGTTTTTGCTATTTTATGGGTGAAGGATAAAAGCGATGGGAGGTGAAGCTGTTGGATCAGGAAATACAAATCGTCAGGGAATGCATTTTGCCGCATTATGAGGCATTCCGAAAGGAAGATATCATATTGGAGCTTAGTAAAAGGATGAGAAAGCGAAATCTTGTAGAAGCAGATTTTCAGGAAGCAGTAATGAAACGGGAACAGAAATATCCTACCGGTCTGCTGATAGGGAAACACAATATCGCTATACCACATACAGAACCGCAGTATGTTAAAGCTCCGTGTATCGGAATTGCCACTTTGAAGAACAGAGTTTCATTTCACCGCATGGATGCATGTGATGAGCTGGTGGATGTGGATGTCGTACTGCTGCTTGCTTTAAGTCAGGCGCATACACATATGGAAATGCTGAGCAAAATCATCCTCATGTGTCAGGATGAAGTATTCATCGAGGAATTGATGCAGGCAGAGCAGGAAACAGATATTGAAAAAATCGTTAGAAAACGATTGGAAGGAGAAGAACAGCATGAACAGTAAACCATTGGTACTGGTTGTATGCGGTGCAGGAACATTAACTTCTGTCATCGCCAGTCAGGGAGTCGAACAGGGATTGAGGAAAAGAGGTATTACAGATGTGGAAATCAAGGTAGGAAGACTGGATGATATCGGACGTTATGCTGATCGTATTACCGTACTTGTCGCCTCTATGAATATCCGGCAGAAATATGATTTTCCGGTTATCAATGCTATATCGTTTCTGACCGGGGATGAGGATGGACAGGAACGTGTTGTGGAAAAAGTGGCAGATATTCTGAAAGAGAATTAAATAAAGAAAGTGAGGAAAAATTATGGAAATGCTACAGGATTTTTTTGACTGGTTCTTCGCCTTAGGCAGCAGTGTGTTTGTGCCATTCATCATGTTTACACTATGTATGGTGTTTAAGGGCGGCTTAAGTAAAAGTCTGCGCAGTGCCTTGTATATGGGGGTCGGACTTGTCGGACTGGGGTTGATTGTTGATTATTCAGTCGCAGCAATGACACCTGTTACGGAGGCACTTGTAAATAATCTGGGGCTGAGTTTGAATGTAATTGATATCGGCTATGGAAATGTCAGTGCGGCATGGGCGTGGCCGGGTGTTGTTTGGGTGATTTTGGGTATTATTGCAGTCAATTTTATCATGGTCGTTTTAAAATGGACGAAGACACTGTGGGTAGATATGTGGAATATCTGGCATGGTGAGTTCGTTGCCGGCATGATGTGGGCATTTACAGGTAATATTTATATCGGCATTGCCAGTGGCTTGATTTTGCTTGTCATCAATATGAAGCTTGCGGATTATCACGCTAAGAAAATACAGGAGTTTAACGGTTTGGAAGGTATTTCTGTAGTTGCGACCTCCGGTACCTTTACAGCATCCTGGGCACAGGGATGTATGTGGGTAATCAACAAGATACCTGGACTTCGCGATATTAAGGCATCTTCAGAACAAATTAAAGAAAAATTCGGAATTTTTGGGGAAATGTCTGTCATTGGTGCATTGATGGGTACCATTATGGGAATCGTTGCAGGATTTGATTTTATCAATACGGCGCAGTTAGCTATCAAGCTTGCGGCAGTGCTGGTAATTTTGCCAAGAATGTTGTCCATTATTGCAGAAGGCATCATTCCTATTTCAAATGCATTGTCTAAATTCATGCGTGAGAAATTTCCGGGCAGAGAATTGTATATCGCTGTAGACCCTGCTATCCTGCTGGGGGATCCTTCTGTAATGTCAACAGTGATTCTGATGTATCCGATTTCTGTAATGATTGCAGCGGTTATTCCGGGCTGTAACTTCCTGCCGGTCGCATCACTTGCTGCTCTTCCTTACTGGATTGGCGGTATGGTGCCTTATACGAAAGGAAATATCATTCATACGGTAATTTGTGCAACATTGTGGATCATACCAGCTACCTTGATTGCTTCATCTCTTGCGGGAATATGTACGGATCTTTGCAGCATGACAGGATTATTCACTGATCAGATCGCGAACGGCGCAATGTTTACCAATTGGGATGAAGGAGGAAATATCCTTCTATGGTTATTTGTTAAAGCAGGTCAGTTGTTTGGATTTGGCGGATAAGGTATAAAATTCTTGAAGTATTTAGCAACATAACAATAAAGCTATGCCTGCATACACTAGGAGAAGGAGATATTATGAAACAGGCGTTATTAAAACAGCAGGGTGTGCTCGCCATTTCGGATATAGAGGAAGATCTCTCCCTGCGTGCAAATGAGGTGCTTATTGAAGTAAAGGCTGTTACCATCTGCGGATCAGACCTCAGCTACTTTCAGGCTGAGAAGCTGCCGCATCATTTACAGTATCCACTGATTCTGGGGCATGAGATGGCTGGAATCGTAAAAGAAACCGGTACTGCTGTAGCCTCTATTCAAAAGGGAGATGGTGTAGCAGTGGAGCCTCAGAGCTATTGCGGGCATTGCCATGCCTGCATCAGAGGGGATTATAACTTCTGTGAATCACTGAAATTCATGGCTAGTAAGGGAATCAGCGGAGCATTAAAGCAATATGTGAAATGGCCACAAGGCTCCGTTTACAAATTGGAGAATTCCATGTCATTTGAAGAAGGTGCACTGCTGGAACCATTATCTGTTGCATACAGTGCAATAGATAAATTGGACTTTCACAAGGACAGCAGGCTTGTGATTTTAGGAGCTGGATCCATTGGTCTGCTTATGGGAGTACTGATGCAGGTGTTGTATCCTGAGGTGAACGTTCATCTTGTGGATATTTATGAGAGCAAGCGGGATATGGGAGAGCGCCTTCATATGAAAAAGGAACAGTTTCTGATAGGAGATACGTATGATTTGCAGCTTATGAAGCCATTTACCCATATTATCGATACAACAGGAAACAGTAAGGTAGTGAAACGGTTTCTACAGCACAGTATATTGGGAGCCGTACTTCTGGAAATCGGTGTTAGTGATCATCCATTGGATATTAGCTTTAAGGAAATTGTATATCAGGGGCTTCGCATCATAGGCTCTTACCGCTATACAAACACCTATCCCAAGCTTTTGAAGCTATTTCGGGAACAGCGCCTGCATGTGTGCGACATCATAACAGGCAGCTATCCGATTGAAGCAGCACAGACAGCATTTGAACAGGCATTGGATGGCCGCCATCACAGCAAAATTGCGATTTATTTATAACGATGAAACCTGTAGGCTTAGCATAGGCGGCATGCCACAGGTTTTTCATAAACCAGTAAGGAATGTCAAACATGAGATTGAAGGATATACAGCAGCATATGACAGGATATGAAAAATAGTAATGAAACTGTACGGTGTATCACAGGAGAAACCAATCGCCGTAATGAAAGCAGGTATGCATGCATAGGAGGATATGATCATGAAATTGAATACAGGAATGAATCTATCTGCAGATTTAGATAAACTAGAATTTATATATGGTGAAGACACAACAGGTCCACTTACAGAGAAGCGTAGGCTGGATGAAATCCGTGTAAGCTTGCGTGATCCGAATGCAGATGGCCCTTCCATTGTATATGCAGTTGCGATGGATGTGGCAAAAAAGAAGCATGTACAGGATTTGATTAATCGAAATTTACTGTATGGTGCAATGATTTTTGAGAAGGGAATAATTGGAGAGGAGCCTATTCGCTCACAGGGGCATATCCATGCAGTTTCGGTGTCATGTAATGCCTCTACCTGCGAGGTATATGAAATCTGGGCAGGAGAGGCCTATATCTATATGCAGGAGTATGCTGAGGATGATCCGGGGCGTTGCTTTGCAGTTCATGCAAAAACCGGAGACGTCGTGATTGTACCGCCTGGTTGGGCACATTGTACTATCAATGCAGATCCTTCCAGAGCCATGCTGTTTGGTGCATGGTGTGTCCGTGATTATGGATTCGATTATGTGCAGGTTCGTGCACATAAGGGAGTAGCATTCTTTCCAAAAGTAAAGGATGGTATTATCACCTTTGTGCAGAATCCAAAATATCATCCTGCACATTTGGAGATTCTGAAAGCAAGTGCATATCCGGAATTTCACCTGCAGCAGGGTATACCAATCTATACGCAATATGAAAATAATCCGGATCTCTTCCGCTTTGTAACGCATCCACAGGAGGCCGAAGAGCAATGGAAGGAGTATCGTCCATGAAACAGGGGAAGCTGGTTGTCCATTTCGGTGCTGGTGCATTAGGAAGAGGTCTGGTCGTACCTATGTTGTATGAAAGCGGCTGCCGCATCGTGCTTGCGGATACCAATGTGCAGCTGATTGACGGGATGAGAGCTACAAAAGCCTACACACTGGATGTTTCAGATGATGAACAACAGAGACTGCATACAATCAAAATAGACGATATCGTGTCGCCTGTGACAGATGAAAAGGTGCTTCTTGCATATTTACATATCTGCGATATAGTAACCACATCTGTCCGCAGAGAAAATCTGATTCATGTCGCTAAAGTTCTATCCAAGGCATGGGGAACGGAAAGGAATACACAGCGTATGGTTCTGTGCTGTGAAAATGTGGAGGGCGTCGGCGCTTACTTTCATTCTTTGCTTACAGATTGTGCAACAAATAAATGCCAGAGGGAAAACCTTTCTGCAATTCGTGTACCGGATACGATTGTAGACCGCATTTGTGCAACAGGAGCATCTATCATGGAAATAACAAGTGAATCCTTTCATGAGTGCAGTGTTGATGCTGCAGTAATAGAAGATACAGGAATTGCCTGTATACCGTCGATATCAAATATTCGCTCCCACTTCTATCGAAAGCGTTATTTGCTAAATACCTATGCAGATGCAATGGCGTTTCTTGCCCTAGATAAAAATCATACCTATTTATATGAAGCAGCGATGGATGAAGAAATTCAGAATAGTCTACACCCGTATATTTGTCTCTTGATGCAGCTTTTGGAGAGTAAATATGGAATAGGCTTCAAAGAAAGTAAGCAATGGTTTCAGCTTTATCGAAAACGACTTTCCAATCCGCAAATTCCAAGAGAGCTGCATACGGTTGCACGCAGTCTATGGAATAAAATGACACTTAGTGAACGCTTTATCTGTCCGCTTGTAGAATTGATTGCTTTAGATATTGATATTCGTGATGGACTTTCGGTTATTCGGGAAATTGTAAATACTGAGGCTGAAAAAGAAGGGCTTACAGACGATAGGGTACATCAGAAGCTGCAGGATTTATGGTGCGGCACAGCATATGGCAGGAAGCTGTTTGAGATGTTCCTTGCTTTGGAATAGTCCTTGCAACACTGTGATATCCTGATAGTGAATAAATCCTTTTGTTACATAGTTCGTTAATGCTGGAATATTGCTATCTATTCTGCTTTTATTATTCAGGATAAAGAAAGACGCAAGTTGAGGCTTGCGTCTCAGACTGTTGACAAAGTGACTGTCGACAGTCTTTTTAAAATCTGATAGAATATCTGTGGCAGAAACGTACTTCATAAACCCAAAAATAGTCGACGTTTCTGCCATTTATTATGCCAAAAATGA
>NZ_JANGCA010000052.1:0-26662 GCF_024463855.1 Clostridium sp. DFI.1.208
ATATCATTTTTGGCATAATAAATGGCAGAAACGTCGACTATTTTTGGGTTTATGAAGTACGTTTCTGCCACAGATATTCTATCAGATTTTAAAAAGACTGTCGACAGTCACTTTGTCAACAGTCTGGAATAGGAATGCTTTTGAAAGCATTCCTATTTAGCTAGGCTTTCGATTATGGTAAACAGGCGGCACTCACTTTTCATCAGCTTTATACGATTATCACCTCTGTAAATACAAAGCGGATTTCATGATTGAAAATAATCTCCATGAATTGAAACATCAGTTTATGGGATATAACCTGCATCTTGCAAGGCTTCTAAACGATGCTATATTTGATTATACCTCATCCACTTTCACAAGTACAATCGTAGAATCATCCTTTCGTCTTGTCTTTTTTAACAGCTCCGTAAAGCTTTCCACATCCTCCTTCACGCTTGTCTGAGTTCTCTGATTGAGCCATTTATAAATCTCATTCATATAAATGCCATCGGATATCATCAAATATTCATCCCCCGCCTTTAAATCAACCTGAAAGCAGTCCGGCTGCATCTGACTGATGATACCAACAGGCAATGCACTGCCGTTGATTTCATAGATTTGATCATTTCGCAGCAGGAAGGTCGGACAGGCTGCGGATTTTGATATGTAGGCAACCCCCTGAGAACGGTTAAAGCAGATAACATCCAGCGTTGCATAGGTATCGCTTTGAATCAGCTTGTTGATGCATTTGATTGCGCTGTCCTGTGGAATTCCACTGACCATCATACGCTGAAAAATATTGGTTATCAGCCGTGAGCTCTGTGCGGCACGCTCCCCGTTTCCCATACCGTCAGATATCATACACACCAGACTCTGACGGAATTTAAAGATGGAAAAGGTATCGCCGCTGGATGTATAGGAATTTTTCACACTATCGGCATAGGCATCAATGACAAAGGGAATGTCATCACAGACGGTGATGGAATGATAGCCACGCATAAATTTTCGATTGCGGATGTCCGCGATCTGTAGATTGCGGTGAAGCAGGACTTCAAGCAGCGGAAGCAGCGTAGAACGTATTTCTCCGCGTTTGATGTTTGCTATTTCCACACAAACCTGTATACAGCCCTCCTTCGGCTCTTCAATGCTCAGCTCCCGCACATCATACTGATAACCTTCCAGTGCCTTGGCGACACGCACCGTATCCTTTTCGTAGCCGTCTATTTTCCGTATGGCATCCGCATTGTACTGCAGGGCATTCGACATATTGGCAAGCAGCTCCGCCTGTACATCACTAATCTGTGCATAATATTCCGACAGGGATTGAAAGATATTGGCATAATTCTGCATCTGCCGCTTTAGCATACTCGTCTGAGAAAGTCGGTACTCCTGTTCATTTTGAAGCTCCGTACTCATATGCAGGGAAGCCGCATTCGTCGGTACAAGCAGTACACCACTCATACACAGCAGCAGATAAATCATATCCTCTGTATTATCCGGGTATAGAAAGCAGGCCCCCAGCAATAGCAGCATGGCACTTTTGCGATCCGTTTTCAGCACACTCAGCAGTACCGTAAGTACAAGTGCAGGCAGTACGCGAATGTCCAGAAGGAAGTACACCATCAGCGCCACAGTTACCGTAATCCATGCATTGCTTGATAAAGCAATCAGCAGCATGGTAATCATAATGACCTCCTGTGCATATACTGGTAACAGCTCTACCCCCAATAAGCCGATGGTAAACAGCAGAATTCCACGCATGCAGGCATTGTGCAGCATTCCCTTCTGAATCCACTGATAATCCGTAAACAGCTCCTGCATCAACAAGAAGCTCAGCACCGGCAGAATCACTGCCGTATTGTGCAGGCCATACTGCTGCACGCTGAACGCTGCGCTTAACAGCGTTGTCAGATATGGCATCCACTGATATAAATTCTGATTCATCACCTTTACCATATGAATAATTACAAAGTAACAGGCAAAGCCAAGTGCATAGCTGTATGCAGGCAGAATTCCTCTGGATAACGAGCATAGAAGAATAAAAAATACGCTGATCATCGCTTCCCGGATCGTACGCATATAGGAATAGGATACATACAGAAATGCAAGTGTATAACTAAGCGGAGAAGCCAGTGTCCCAAGAATGATAGAAATTCCGGCACAGGCTAAATCTTCCGCATGAATGGAAAATTTCCCCTTCAGTCTCTTGTTCATCACCTTTTCCAAACAAAACCACCTCTTTCATGCGTTATTGTAGAAGACATTTCGCATGGATTCTGTCATATTTTGTCTGTTCCACAAATTTGCCGGCTTTTCCCTTCGCCATCTCTGTTATCCTGCCACCTACTGCATCCCCCTAATCGACACATGTGGTTTCTTCTGCGCTAGTCCAGACAGTTCTTTACACGGTCCTTAATTTCACAGAACAGATCACTGTCGCGCCTTAGATGTGCTTTGACATCGATGATTCTGGCAGTATTGATCCATTTCGCATCATTGATAAACAAAACCGATTCCTTATTCATCCCCTTGATTCTTCCCAAACGCATCAAATGACGCTTTCCTTTCGGATTTTCCTTGCTGTAGGCCTGCAGATAAGCCGCATGATTGCCACTCATCGGCACAACGAATGCCTTGTTATGAAAAATCGTTATAATCAGTCCAAAATGCTGATAACCGATTTCTGCTATGTATGCTTCGCCAAAATCTATATAACAGATATCACCGACGCGAATGTCCACTCCAAGCTCACCACAGCTGCCCGCATGACGGCGCTCTCTCAGGTTCTGTTCAGACACCAGCCGCGGTATTGCCTCCTTCACACTCAAGGATGCATAATCCATGCTCTTCTCCTCAATATAGCATTCCCACAGATCCTTCCAATACGCCTTCTCTCCAAGGGAACCCTCCTTCTGATCCTCATCGACCATTTCATATAATTTTTTAACTTCCATTTTTCTCACCTCACTATATACATACGATAGAAAATGGGCCGATTCCTAAAAAATCCTGAAAATGCGGATATTTTTTATACTTAAATCCACAAAGTTTTCATAATGAGGATAAAAACCGCTTATCTTCAATTAAAAAGCTTTGTGGCAACTCTTACAAAATGAAGTCATTAAAACAGCATTTAATTGCTGAATCCTGACAAAAGAAAAGTAAATTGCAGAAAGTACATAAAATTACAACACCCGCAGCAACGGCGTTATCTATAGAAAAAAAACACAGATATGGCTGACAATACAGCTATGGAATCTGTATTGCTTTACTGCTATGATTAAAAAAGAGAAGAGCATCAAAAACGCCCATCAAATACAAAATGCAAACAAAAGAGAATCCAGACACTGCCGGTATGACCGCAGTCCTGAATTCTCTTATTTCATATTTTCATCATGTATGCGCAAGGATTTCCTGCAGCAGCTGATTTCCTATTTTTCCTGTTTTGTATTTGGACTTTTCTTTGAAAATCTTCGATACAGCTTTCTGGCACGCTTCTGAATGGAATTCGCTATCGACAGCAGCGGGTGATACTGCTTGGAAATCATCCCGGAAAACTCGATAAACAGCTCGACAACCAGCGCTATCAGAAACAGAACAAGAAAGCCTGTCGCTTTATTCACCAAATAGATGTACGCTGTAAAGCCGAACAAGGCAGTTACCACATACAAAATAATAACTGTATTGCGATGCCCAAACCGCTGCATCAGCAGATGGTGCAGATGGT
Source organism: Clostridium sp. DFI.1.208 (assembly GCF_024463855.1). Taxonomy (NCBI): domain Bacteria; kingdom Bacillati; phylum Bacillota; class Clostridia; order Eubacteriales; family Clostridiaceae; genus Clostridium; species Clostridium sp. DFI.1.208. The sequence continues at coordinate 3,707 of NZ_JANGCA010000052.1, forward strand.
TTTTATCCGCCTCTGAAAATTTATGGCCACTCAGCTTTCTTCGCAAAATTGCCCCGATGGTATCCACAATGGGTACCGCCAGCAGCAAGATTGGAAGCGCGAGTGTCATAATCGTAGAGCTTTTAAACCCCAGCAATGAGATTGCGGATATAATAAAGCCCAGAAACAAGGCTCCACAGTCTCCCATAAAAATACTTGCCGGATGTGAATTATACAGCAGAAATCCCATGGTTGCCCCTGCCAGAATCAAAGACATCGTCTGAATATCCAGACGTCCCTCAATCACAGAAAGACATGCAATGACAACCAGAATAATCGCAGAGATTCCTCCCGCAAGACCATCTAGTCCGTCGATCAGGTTCACTGCATTGGTGATACCGATAATCCACACAAAGGTTACAATAAAGGATACCAGTCCCATATCGATAGAAATCCCCATCGGCAGGCGGATCACATCGAGCGAAACCTTTCCTACTGTCATCAAAACGATGGCGGCAGCTACTTCAAATGCAAGCTTATACTTTGGTTTCAGATTGACCATATCATCGATCAGACCGCCTATGAACATGATTGTCCCACCAATCAGAATACCGTTGATGGTCATATCCGTCTTCATAAAAACCGCCATGCACACGACAAATGATATATAGATGGCAACACCGCCAATGCGGGCAATTTTTCCCTTATGTACGGTTCGCTCATTCACTTGTGCATAAATATCCAGCCGGTAGGCAACGATTTTCAGAAAAGGAGTAATCAGTGCGGATAAGGCCAATGGAATAATCAGATATTTCAGCCAATCCATATAGATACCTCGCTTTTATTTTCTATTGAACAAGATGCAGGTTTTCCAGCAGAATTCCTGTACCCTCCGCTACACAGCGAAGCGCATTTTCCGCAACATAAACCGGAATGTGCAATTCATTACGCAGCAGCTCATCGATACCGTGCAGCAGTGCACCACCACCGGTCAGTACGATACCTCTTGTCACAATATCACTTGCAAGCTCAGGAGGTGTCTGTTCCAGAACAGTTTTGCAGGCACGCACAACATCCTGCAGACTCTCCGCCATGCTGCCCTGAATTTCCTCACTGGACAGCGTAATGGTAGTCGGCAGACCCGTTACCAGGTCACGTCCGCTTACTTCAATCGTTTCATGCATGCTACCCTTCCATGCAGTACCGATCTGCTTTTTCACTTCCTCTGCTGTACGATCACCGATCAGCAGCTTTTTATTTTCCTTAACAAATTTGATAATATCACGATCCAGCGTATCCCCTGCAATCTTCAAAGAGGTACTGCTTACGATTTCACCTAAAGAGATTACAGCAACGTCTGTCGTACCACCACCGATATCCAGAACCATGCATCCGCTTGGCTTTCCGATATCCAGTCCGGCACCGACAGCAGCCACCTTCGGCTCCTCCTCGATGTACACTTTTTTCGCACCTGCACGATAAGCCGCATCACGAATGGCATTTCTTTCCACACTGGTGATGTTGCTTGGACAGCAGATCAGAATCGTAGGACGCTTGAACATCCCCTTGATTGCCAGCTTCTTGAAAAAGAAGTTCAGCATGATTTCCGTTACCTCGAAATCCGCAATAACCCCATCCTTCAGCGGACGAATTGCCAGCACTCTGCCCGGTGTTCTTCCAAGCATATCCTTTGCATCCTGTCCCGCAGCCAGACATTTCTTTGTTTCTGCATCTATCGCAACTACACTAGGCTCGTCAATTACGATGCCTTCACCTTTTACATACATTAGTAAGTTTGCTGTTCCTAAGTCGATTCCTACTTCTTTTGAAAACATAGTCCTTCATTCCTTTCGTGCGTTCATGTTTCTTCCATAAGAATTTGATCCGCATTTTTTACAGTAGTCTGCACAGATTCTGACATCGATAAGAAATATCCTGTTTCAGACACTCCATGCGCTATTTATACTCAATTTCAAGCAATTACCATTATAACACAAAATCCGAAATGTAAAAGTGTTAATATGCCTTTCCTTTTCTTAAAATTCCGTAATATGTATGGATGGGCTTTCACATATGAAAATAGTACCGCAAGGGTACTATTTGATCTCAGCGTTCGTTTTGCCGTACATCAGCTCCGGATCTATGATCTTGCCGTTTTTCTCTACGACAATGTGCAGATGATTGCCCAGCTCCTTGTTGTAAATATTGCTTCCGGCCTTTGCAATGGGATCCTTCTGATTGACCTTATCGCCCTTTTTCACTGTGATATCGGACAGGCTCTGATAGGTTATGCTCAAATCCTTGCTGGTGATTGTAACACTCTTGCCGAAGATATTATCTTCCTTCACATCACTCACTTCACCGCTGAAGCTTGCAAGCACGTCGAAAGCCTCCTTGTTGAAGGCATAATCCATGCCCTGATTGGCACGATAGACACCTTCAAACTTTGTCATACTGTCAACCTTGCTGTCCTTTCCATCGAAATAATCAAGGACGACCTCTGCCTTGACGGCAAACGGCTGGATGCCTTTTTCTTCCTCAGCTGAGCTGGGAAGCGAGAGCACCGGCGTTGTATCTTCCTTGAACACGGAAGTGTCCTTTGCAGGATTCTTCATGGAATATTCATAAGTCAGAAAGGCAGCTGCGGCAATCAGCAGGCAGCTTAAGGAAACAATCAGTCTGCGTTTTGGAAATTTCTTTTCCTTTGTATAGCTATACATTTCATCACCTCTAGTGATGATTATGCCCGCCCCTTTTTTCTTTATACATCATTCTTTTACAATCTGTACACCGGTATAATAATGCTTCAGGATTTCCTTGTAACTCTTTTTCTCCAGTGCCATTCCCTGTGCCCCGTACTGACTCATACCAAGACCGTGACCAAAGCCTTTGGTTGTCACCGCATAGCCGCTGCTTGTTTTCTTTATGGAAAAGCAGGAGGAGCGAAGCTTCAGCTTCTCACGGATTTCCCTGCCGCTGAAGGTGATGCGGTCAATCGTTATGGATTTTACATAGCCGGAGGCATAATAGGCAGGCTTTCCCACTTCCTTTACCGGATTTTCAAAGCCGAGCATCGTATGGAAGTCAGCCGCTGAGAAAACAGCTGTTTTCTGATAGCCGTCCTCCTCTTTATCCCAATGTGAATCCACACTGCGCAAATAGGGTGTCCTGCTGTCCCAGTATTCCTCGCTGTTGGCAGTCTTTCCGCATGATCCGCTGAAGAACACGGCAGAAATCGGTTCGCCCTGATAGGTCATGATTTCCCCTTCTGTCTCCTTCAGTGCCTTCACAACTCTGGCATGCATCTTATCATAGGAGCTCCCCCAAATCTGACGCATCTGTTTATCATCGTGATATACCTGTGTTCGTGTCGTGTCATCGACCTCAAAGCCGCGCTTCGTCACAAAGGTTCTGGCCGCCACACACTGTGCCTTCAGCGCCTCCATCTCAAAGGAAGCCGGCATCTCCGACCCGATGACTCCCTCCAGATATGTTTCCAGCGGCAGCTTCAGGCTGGTGCCATCCTGTCTTGTAATATGTACGGTCTGTTCTTTACCCTTCGCTTTCTCCTTCACCTTCTTTTCCTGCTCCTGCACCGATTCTTTACCTGTATTCCATAAAATCGGTGAGGATGTGCCCATATTCAGCCAGAGAAAAAAAGAGACAAGAATTATGGAGAGTACAAGGAGAAACTTCACAGCTATCTTCAAAAAAATCACACCCTCTCTACATGGTATGAAAGGGTGTGCGTACTTATTCCTCTGTATCGGGATGCAGCTTCTTTTTAAATTCACTTGGTGAAACATTATAGTATTTCTTAAATACCTTATTGAAGTACAGCTGGTCATCCATCCCGACCGCTGCCGCAACATCCTTGATCATACTGGACTCCCTGCGCAGCAGCTCCATCGCTTTTTTCATTTTCTTCTCATTGATATAATAATTCAAATTCACGCCGGTTTCATTTTTAAACAGCCGGCTCAAAGAGCTTTCATTCATCCCGATGCTGTCCGCAATCTCCTTTAGTGTCAGCTTGCGGTTCAGATTTGCGTCGATGTACTCCATGACATCCAGAATCTCCTGCCGATAGCGTCTGTTGGAGCGATCCTTCATCCATGCCTCAATTTGATCAAACGAGGAGGAGGCGATTTCCTCTAACTTGTCTGCTGTTTCACACAGCCGCAGCTTTGCAGTAATCGTGTCAAACGGAAAGGCCTGCCGAATCCCCCGTGCCATTTCATTTCCCTCAATGTTATGGAAAATGAATACGAAATACTCCAGTACAGCATGCGGTTCAATCTCATGGGACTTCATATAATCCAAAGCTTCCCTCAGCTTGCTTTGCACCGTATCAAAATCCTTAGCTGCCACAGCCTCCAGCAGCTCCAGATGAAATGTCACCTCATTCATATCCAGCTCCTGAAATGCATCATGCCCTTCACTTTGAATCAAACAGCCCTCTCCCACATAAAATCTTCGCTCATGCGATTTTAACAGCAGCTCGAACTGATCATAAAATTCATCCAGGGATGCAATGACATCCGACAGCGTAATGGACAGATGAATATCCAGATATTGCGCAATATTTCGTATGATGCTGTTGCATATATTCAGAATGCGAAGCTTTTCCTTGCTTTCAAACATCAGGATACCGGAATGGTTGCTCATAAAAATCAAGTGATGATGCACGGCAAGGGGCATGGATTCCCGTATCAAATCCTGCAGATGCTTATGCAGTGCCGCATGATCCCTGAGCTTTGTCCGATATAGATGGTTGATATTATCCACACGGAAATAGGCCATCTGAAATCCCTTCCGATAGGGCTCAAATACCGGCTGTGACAGTGTTTCCTGAAATTCCTTACGACTCAGAATGTGTTCGTTCTTGGTAAGAATCAAGCATTGCTGCAGCTCCTTTAGCGCAGACTCATATTCCTCATGATCGTTCATACTGCTTTCCACACAGGACTCCTTTACCTGCACGATAATGCGCTCCAGCTCTTTCTTTTCCAGTGTGACCTTTAAAAGATAATCAAATGCGCCGGCCTTCATGGCATCCCGCACATATTCAAAATCCGAGTAATTGCTGAGCGCAATCACCTGTGTGTTTTTATTGATATCCTTGATTTTGGTTATCAGCTCAATTCCATCCATTCCCGGCATTTTCAAATCCGTAATAACGATTTCCGGCTGCATATCCATAAAGATATTAAATGCTTCTTCCCCATCCTTTGCTGTAGCAATCACCTCACAGTCAAGTGCCTTCCAGTCAATCATGTTCTTTAACGTGATACGAATCAGACGTTCATCATCCGCAATCAGTACCTTGTACATGAGGCCTACCTCCCCTCTGTTTTTTTAAACGGCAGCAGCAGTGTCACAATCGTACCGGTGCCTACCACGCTTTGTATCTCCATGGAATAGTCTTCTCCATACATGAGACGAATACGCTCCTGAATATTTCCAATGCCGATACCGCTCAGCTTTTTATTGCGGCTTTCCTGCATATCCAAAGCGAAGCCCTTACCATTGTCACCAATTTCAATTTTCAGATATTTTCCCTCTGCCTTGGCGCGAATCGTCAGAAGCTGATGCTCCTTATCCTCTTCAAAGGCATGCAGAATGCTATTTTCTGCAATCGGCTGCAGCAGAAACTTCAAGATTGCACAGCTGCGTACATTTTCATCTATATTATATACCGTTTCAAACACATCACCATAGCGAAGCTTCTGAATTATGATATAGTTTTTCAGATTTTCGATTTCCTCCTCCACCGTAACAACTTCCTTACTGTCCACAATCGTGTTGCGCAGCAGTCTGGCAAGGGCGGTGATGCCCTCACTGACCGGCTTATCCTCATTCAGAATAGCAAGATAATGCAGCGTATTCAGTGTGTTGAACAGGAAGTGCGGGTTAATCTGTGCCTGCAGCAGCTGAAACTGGGTTTCTCTTTTCTGTTCCTGTTCCTGATGAACGGTATGCAGCAGTTCCTGAACACGGTCCAGCAGATCGTTGAAATTCATACTCAATTCATGAATCTCATCACGGCCGTCATCCTCCACACGATTCATCGCCAGATTATTCTCGTCCAGTGTCCGCATGGAATACAGAATGTTATGAACCGGGTCATAGATGCTGTGATATACGAAGTAGGCAATGGCAGCTAAAAGGACAATGAAGACAACCCCATATGCCACCAGCATGTTGCGAAAATTATGAATTTCTTCCAGCACATAGTTTTCATCACTCAGATAGACCACATACCATGGGGTGCCTTCAATTTTTTTTGCGGTCATATAATAGGAATGCTGATTGAGATCTATGGTGGATGCCTTCAAATCGATGAATTCCTCTATTTTCTCCGGATTGCTTCCAAATAAAACCTGTCCGCTTGTATCAACAACCAGCATACGACTTCCTGCCTGTGTAGATTGTGATAGAGATGCATTAAAGGCTTCCCGCGCAAAGCTGCAAAATACATATCCCAGAGGTTGGTCATACAAATCACGGATTTCTCTTGTCAGCATTATCATTTGTGATTTTTGATCATACAGCCAGTAACCACCCTGCTTCTGTGCCTGAATCTCCTTTTTATAGGTTTTTAAGTCAACGGGAAAGAGGGAGCCCTCTTCATAGAGCAGCTTCCCTGTTTCATCATACAGCTGCAGCCCCTTTCTGTCAGTAAGCAGGTCATTGCCATGCAGATTATGAGAGAACGCACGACGCATCGCTGTATCTGCGGGATAGTATAGATAATTCCGTACATAGGTGGATGCTGCCAGATTATCAATTTGTTCATTCAATGTATTTGCATTCAAATGAAAAATTTCCTCAGACATAGCAATCATCTGTGCAGAAGCCTGTTCGTTTTTATCCTTGATGATATTGGTACTGAAGGAATAATAGATCAGAAAAAACACAATCATCAAACAAAGCGGCACAAAGATAAAGGCCAGTGTCAGCCTTGTCTTAATATCCGTTCTGCGCAGCAGCTTTCTGTTTCCTTTCAGCATAACAACCAGCACCTTTCGTCACGTATCAGCTGTAGGGTCCTTTTTTATCTATGAACAAAGCCTCTACAGTCCATTGAATACAGAAATAGCAAGCAAAAACTGCGCTACCAGATATCCCAAGCCCAGAGACAGCAGCAACAGCAGCAGTCGCACCTGTCCAGGTTTTCTTACATTTGTAAAGGATTCAAAGCGTACACAGCTCAATGCCCAGAAGCTCAGCATAAAGGATAGTACATGAACAGCCAGATTCATAAAAAAATATTGCATACATAACCTCCATTCATTTCTTATATCTGCTTTTCCATTGCGAAAAGCGAATGTGTCATCTATGAGGCGGCTTCACAATATGGTGCCTACTACCATAGTCCTGTGCTTTCCCTTACATCCTTCAAAAATCAGCATCGGCATTACCGCCATGCTTTTTGTCATCAGATATGCACAGAGTTGATTTTCATCACAAGCCGCAATACTGCATCCAAGGCGTCCGCCGTGTACACTGCAGGCTGCAGCTTAAGCAAACCGTGGCATCTTCAGCTCCTGTTTCGGATGTCGTCTTTTGGCATAAAGGGAAGGATAAAAAGGACAGCTGCAGCGTTGGAAACTGCATCATTTTTATGTTTATGCACATATAGCGAAGCTGCTCATCTGCATATTTCGCCCATTTCATTCTGAAATATATTATACCATAAGTTGAATAGCTCCGGCAGCTTTTCCCCTACAAAATGAAAGAGAGTACTATGTCTGTTTCTCATGACATGGTGCTGAATTACATCGGGATCAGTGCTACACCTGTAGAAGGGGCGATGAGAGATGCGTAATGCTGCCTAGCTGTTGGATTTGTAAAAAAACGCATGTACGTGTAAGAAAATGTGCCGATACAGTATATGATTTATGAAAAGCAGCACTTTTTCAGCTGTTTTCTGATGATTACAGAGGGTGACAGAGAATATCATAATTGTCGCATGAGCATGGGACGGCTGCAAGCAGCTTCTGCTTTTTCGTCTGAAAATGTATGCAAGCATGTAGGTTCAGGTCAAAAGTCTGCTCTGTCTGCCTTATGAATTACTTCAAAACCTATGGAGCTATCACATGAACTGAATAATATAGGATAAATAAAGGAGCATGAAATATAATACAGGATAGAAGTCTGTTCATTGAAGAAATATATGTAAATCGCAAGTCATGTCAAGCATTGCACATATCTTTCCTTTATAATAGAAGCAGTATACAAATGAGGTGAAGCAACATGTATGAGTGGCAAAAGCAGATTCAGATGATCGTCGATGAGATTGACAGCTGCATAAAAAGCTATGAGGATGAAGCCCTGACACTGCACACCCTTTCACAGAAGCTGGGATACTCGGAATTTTATATGACTAGAAAGTTTAAGGAGATATCCGGTATGAAGCTTCGGGAATATATTCGATTGCGAAAGCTGGCCTTCGCCCTGAAAGAAGTTCGGGACAGTGAGAAGGGCATATTGAAAATAGCTCTTGATTATGGATTTTCCTCTCATGAGGCGTTTACCAGAGCATTTAAAGCTGCTTATGGTAGAACACCGAGCGCATACCGCAAACAGCCCGGACCTGTTGTCCTACGTACGAAAATCAATCCGTTTGACCGCTACCTTCTGGGGCTGGATGAGCTGGGAGAAATAAATTCCGCTAAAGCTGTAAAGACCTATTTTGTGACCATACCCGCCCATAAGTTTCTGTTTATTGAAAACCGGGAGAGTAACGGCTACTGGGATTTCTGGCAGAAGCAAAATCAGATTCCGGGCCAGGATATGGATACAATTTGCGGACTATTGGATAGCATTAAAGGTAAGCTCGATGATAGCGGTGGGAATGACATCAACAGCGGAGGCGGTCAGATCATGGCCTATCGCAACGATCAAAACGGCAGATTGTGTGACTGGGGATACCTGCGGACAGAGTGTTATGGTGTCCGTCTTCCTGTTCATTATACCGGAGATGTACCGCCTAATATGCAGCTGCTTGATATTGCGGAAGCAGAGTATCTTGTGTTTGAACACGGGCCATTTGATTATGAGCAGGAGAATAGAAGTGTTGAGCATAGGATGGAGGAAGCAATGACTGCATTTGATTTTACAAATACCGGTTACCGCTTTGACGATACCGCCGGTAGAATGCTGTACTTTTACTTTCAGCCGGAGCGCTGCTGGAAGTATATACGTCCTGTGAAAAGGATACAACAGTGAATATAAAAATATTCTTATTGATTTGATAGTATACGAGTAGAAGCACATTTTATTTCAATATAAAATAAAAATGCCCTACTGTTTATATTGCTGTGCGCTGCTACGCTAAGCCTTCACAAAAAGTAATGAAAAATGCTCGCTCTCTATTATGGACTGGTATATGATAGGAATCAGCGTTTCTTTGCATATGCTATTCACAGATAGAATTCTTTTGTTTCCTTTGCACAATAGAAAAGGTATAATGAATGTGAAAATCATTTAAAGGTGGGTGAAAAAATGCTTTCAGAGAAAGATCTGTTAAATATATTAGATAAAAAAGAAAAAGTAGATATTGAATTTAAAGAAGCAAAAAGAGGAGTGCCTAAGAGTATATATGAAACATATTCTTCTTTTGCGAATACCAATGGTGGTATAATCATTTTAGGAGTAAAAGAAATAAAAGAAGGTATGGCAGTCAAATATGAAATAAGTGGAGTAGAAAATGCAAATACCATTATTTCTGATTTTTGGAATACGATAAATTCCGGCAAAGTAAATAGAAATATTTTAAAGGATGCAGATATTTATTCATTGACAGTTCAGGGCGTAGAGCTTGTTATTATGCATATACCAAGAGCCTTGTATAATCAAAAACCTATTTATATAGGCGGGAATCCTTATGCTGGTACATTTAAAAGAAATTTTGAAGGAGATTATAGATGTACTAAGGAATCTGTAAACTCAATGATCCGTGACTCTTTTCATGATGCTGGCGATAATGAGATAATCGAATGGTTAGATATTGACGACCTTGATAAAAACACAATTGCAGTGTATAGGACACGATTTAGAAATAATAATGAAGGACATATTTATGAAGAATTATCGGATAAAGACTTTCTAACAAAAATGGGTGCATACCGCATTGATAAAAAAAGAAATATTGAGGGAATTACATCAGCAGGCGTTTTGATGTTTGGAAAAACCGAAACATTTAATGAAATTTTCCATAATGTCAATCTGGATTATAGAGATGAAACCAATTTGTTTGGTGATATGCGTTGGAGTGATCGAATAATAGAAAATGGTTTATGGGAGAAAAACCTATATAATTTCATTACAAAAGTGTATCCTAAACTTATTTCTGAGTTCCCCGTACCATTTCAAATGAAAAATTCATTACAAAGAAATGACGAAACAAAACTGCATGTAGCTACTAGAGAAGCGTTAGTTAATTCAGTAATACATGCTGATTTCAAAGAAGAAAGCTGCTCAATATTGGTTATTAAAAAAGAAAATTTTATTTCTTATTCTAATCCAGGATTACTGAGAATACCTATTGAACAAATTTATCAAGGTGGAGTATCTGTTACTAGAAATATCACATTACAAAAACTTTTCAGGTTTATTGGATTTGGAGAAAGTGCAGGATCTGGTTATGACAAAATATTAGCCCCCTCCAGAGCTGAAGGCTTTCAAGTGCCTGAGTTATATGAAAACCAAGACATGAGAACTACTAATCTCAAGTTATGGATTGTAAAGAAAGAGCATGGGGCATTAAGTGGGGCATTAAGTGGGGCATTAAGTGGGGCATTAGAAAAGCCAAACCATATGTTAAATGTAAAAGAACAGATGGTTTTAAATGTTATAAGAGAATTTCCTAATCTTAATAGAAAGAAAATCTTCGAAAAAACAAAAATTCCTTTAACTAGCTTGGATCGATATTTAGATAAACTAATAGCTTTAGATTTAATTCAAAAGAAAGGTTCACGTAGGACAGTTAGTTATAACGCCAAAAGTATAGATATACAATAAAGCTCAATGATTTTATATCATGAAATTGATTATTTGATATATCTGCGGAATGAATTCAACAAACCATGAAAGAAATGACTGATTGTTGTCTGCAATTATTCTTAAGTACAAGCAGAATTTGATATAGCTCTAAAAAAAGGTATCTATAAGAAATTTAATTAAAAAATAGTATACTACTAAGGCAACTCTGCATAAAAAAATGAGTGAAAGTTTAAGGAAAGCTCGATGATAGCGGCGGGAATGACATCAACATCGGAGGCGGTTAGGTCATGGCCTATCGCAACGATCAAAACGGCAGATTGTGTGACTGGGGATACCTGCGGACAGGGTGTTATGGTGTCCGTCTTCCTATTCATTATACCGGAGATGTACCGCCTAATATGCAGCTGCTTGATATTGCGGAAGCAGAGTATCTTGTGTTTGAACACGGGCCATTTGATTATGAGCAGGAGAATAGAAGTGTTGAGCATAGGATGGAGGAAGCGATGACTGCATTTGATTTTACAAATACCGGTTACCGCTTTGACGATACCGCCGGTAGAATGCTGTACTTTTACTTTCAGCGGAGCGCTGCTGGAAGTATATACGTCCTGTGAAAAGGATACAACAGTGAATATAAAAATATTCTTATTGATTTGATAGTATACAAGTAGAAGCACATTTTATTTCAACATAAAATAAAAACGCCCTACTTCTAATTGCTGTTTTCGTACAGACTTTAATAATCTATACATGCTGCCTATCAGTAGTCTCGTATATAAAAAAGTGATTCTTGATCCACTTTACGTCTTACTTCAATATGAGGCTGTGATAATGGCACAAGATAGTAAAAGCACGCAAATTTTCATAGAGAAAAAGCGTGTTTTCTGTAATGCCTCAAGTATTTGGTAATTCAGGAATCGCTTATACCTGGTCCCTTAAGACAATACCATCAAAGATGTCCTGCAGATCGTGTATTTCAGACTGTATACTATTACAATAATTTTGATGATAATGCCATAGATGGCAAATAAAATAAAGTTGGGTATCATCGATTCTGACGAGTTAAGAAACTACTTGTTAATTGCTTACTATTGATTAGCAGTAGGTACTCTACCTGCTTATATCATACAAAAAGAGATTTCAAGCATAATGGCATGCCACTATACTGAAACCTCCTGCTTATGTTTTTCAATTCCAGGTGAATATCACCTTTCATCAAGTACCTCTTTTCGATTACGATCAGCTCACTCCGTATGCACAGCATCTTGAAGCTGTACAAAAGCGATCTACAGCTGCCCTTCCTCGATCATCTGCTTAAATGCCTCCATAGCGATTTTATAGCTGTGCTTGCCCATTCCTGAAATTTGTCCCAGACATTCAGAGGCCGTCACAGAGATATGACGGAAATCATCGCGCCCATGGATATTCGACATATGCACCTCAATCGCCGGTACCAGCGTATGGACAGATTCCAGCGCATCCTTAATCGCATAGCTGTAATGCGTGAACGCACCTGGATTCAGCACCATCGGAATCTTACATCCGCTTTCTTCCGCTTCAAAATATAAGCTCTGGAAGTAATCGATCATAGCTCCTTCCCCGTTATTTTGAAATGCATCTACCGCAAAGCCGATGGATGCTCCATATTCTTTCAGCTCTTCAATCAAATCGGCGTATAACTGATTGCCATACTGGCCTTTGTTTCGTATTCCATAAAAATTATTATTCGGTCCGTTTACAATTACTAATTTTCGCATATTCTCTTCTCCTAATCTACCCACGGCTTTTGACTGATTATTGTATGAAGAACCTCATTGTTTCCTCGTTTCAGTTCAATTACGATTCCGTTTGGCATTTTCAGCCAGTTATCCCCTGTCGGAAGCATAACACAGCCCCATGCAAGGCATTGCTGATGAACGTTGTCATAGTCTGTGGTCATCAAAGCTATGTGGTCCAGTCTGCCTTCCTTTTCATCAAAGGCCATATCCTCATTGAATTGAAGTCCGGCATGCAGCCATATCTTTCGATTCGGTTTTTCACCCAAAGACAGTCTGACAGGCATATCAAATACTTCAGTAAAAAACTTTACACACCAATCCAGATCCTTCACTCTACATGCCGTATGCTCTACATATGTTGCCATAGCACTACCCCTTTTTCAGAGATGGTTCATACGCTAAGATATACTTTTCAATCCCTTTTACACAAGCTACCAGTGTTTGATTCACCGGTGTTTCGATACCGTATTTTTTACCCCATTCCACAATGGAACCATTGATGAAATCAATTTCTGTCGGGCGCTTCAATTCCAAAGATTGCAGGATCGAGGTTTTAAAGGTTCCCGGCAATCCTTCACTTGCGGCATACCACGGATATTCCGGATCTTCACTTTTCAATACTACACCGGCTGCCTTGGCTACCAAAATACCCTCGCGAATCGCGGCTACCGCCACATCCTTTATATAATCCTCTTCATACAACGGACCGTAAGGTAATCGTGTGATTCCACACAATGCCCCTGCCGCAACATTGATCAGCAGTTTATCCCAGATCAGTCCCTTGATATTATCGCTTACCTCACACAGCAGGCCTGCATCATTGAATACTTTGCAGACAGTTTGAATACGGTCTGTGATTTTCCCGTTCAATTCACCAATGTATGTCCACTTACCCTGTACACCGGCGGAAATATAGCCTGCCTGTATCAGTCTGCCGCCAACATACGTCTTACCACTGATAACATTTTCAGAGCCGATGACAGAAGCAATCGTTTCTTCATTTCCCAAACCGTTTTGTAAGGACATCACCAATGTGTTCTTTCCGATGACATTTGTCTGCTTTAACTGCTCTACCGCCTGTTTCGTGGCAAATGATTTAACAAGTACGATGACCAGATCAGCCTCACCAATCGTATCGGCAGCGGTTCTGGCATCCACTGTAACATACCAGTCTTCCTTCTCATTTGTCATATGTAAGCCGTTTTTGTTGATGAAATCCACATGCTCCTGCCACATATCCACAAAATATACATCGTTGCCGCCCATAGCCAGAGTTCCGCCAATCGTAGAACCCAAAGCTCCGGCTCCTAACATTACAATTTTCATATTCACAGCCTCCATCGATTACTTATCTTCCAAAGGGAAAAACTTCAGGATATGGATAGCGAATACAACGATTTCTCCCTTTTGATTGAAAATCTCTAATTTTGAATATGTTTTATTCGTTTCCTCCTCGATTCTGTCAACCGTGTATCTGCAGGTCAGTGTATCTCCGAAATACACAGGGTTGATGAAGCGCAGCTTATCGTAGCCATAGGATGCGGAAGGAACCGGTGACTTCACCTGCTCCTGAATTTTCGTTGAAGCAGTACATCCGATTGCGAAGGTTAAGATACCGTGAGCAATTCTTGTGCCATACATCGTTTTCTTCATGTACTCCTCATTGAAATGCATCTGGCTGTAATCGCCGGTCAGACCTCCGAATAATACAACATCTGTTTCTGTAATCGTTTTTTCAAATACTGCGCTATCCCCTATCTTTAAAGGGATGTCCACTTTCGTGATTTCTTTTTTTTCTGCCATGTTTTTTCTCCTTTATTGGTTTATAAGTATTCCTTCATCCATATGTTCGATAAGCAAAGACTTCTTACGGCAGCTGCCTTCCTATCGACCCTCAGCTGCCATCATGCTTGGTTTCATTCAGCCTTTTTTACATTTACTGATTGATAAATTCGTTATAGATATTCATTTTCTCTTCCCTGAAAATACGTGCATCCATTTCTTTCAGATCCTCTGCAATTTCAGGTACAAAGCCCATCTGATCGATAACATCCTTTTGTACATCGATTCCCGGAGCGATTTCTGTAAGAACAACCTTACCGTTCAACAGCTTGAACACTGCACGTTCTGTTATATAAATAACCTCCTGCTTCTGTTTTTCCGCCTGTTTTGCGGAGAAGGTAACGGAGCTTACGTTCTTGATCAGCTTTTCAAACTTTCCTTCCTGCTGGATTGTTATCGTTCCATCCCTGACTTCTGTAATCAGCTTTCCGGCACGCAGTGTTCCGCACAGTACCACCTTTTTACTTCCTGCAACGATATTGACGAAGCCGCCAGTTCCCATGATTTTTCCATTAAAGTGGTGAACATTCACATCCCCGTTCTCATCCAGTTCCGCAAAGGATAAAAATGCCACATCCAGACCGCCGCCGTCGTAGAAGTCAAACTGTGCAGGCATGTCCATGACTGCTCTTGCATTGACAGTTGCGCCAAAGAAGATTCCCTGTGCCGTAGCACCTCCTACCGGACCGGTTTCCACGGTCAAGGTAAAGGCATCCTGTACGCCCTCTTCCCGTGCTACATTTCCGATTCCATCCGCAATACCGACACCGACATTTCCAACGTAACCGGGACGAACCTCCATCAATGCTCTTCTTGCGACAACCTTTCGCTGATCCAGCGGCAGCATTGTTATTGCGCTGTCATCGGCAATATAATCTCCCGCAAAGAATCTGTCTGAACCGTTATATAGCTGTTCCTGCTTCTCCTCAACGACAATCGCATCCACAAGGAAGCCCGGAATTTTCACACTTTTCGGATGCAGGGTACCAGCTTTTACCAGCCGTTTTACCTGCAGGATTACCGTTCCACCGTTATTGTGTACCGCCTGAGCAAGCTGGAGTACATCAATATAGGTGATTTCATCCTCCATGGATGCGTAGCCCTCTGTATCCGCAGTTGTTGCACGAATCAGACAAACATCCAAAGGAACAACCGGGTAATACAGCCATTCCTTACCATCCACGTTCATAACCTTGATCAAATCTTCCTTCGTCACTTCATTCAGCTTACCACCATGCACTCTGGGATCAATGAACGTCCCCAGTCCCACATGGCTGAGAATTCCCGGCTGTCCTGCCGCAGCCGTTCTTGCGAGCTGTGCCATGATGCCCTGCGGGAAATTATATGCCTCTATTTTGTTTGCGCTTGCCATTTCCGCAAGTCTTGGTGACTGTCCCCAGTGTCCGCCAATGACACGCTTTACCAGCCCCTCTAACGCCAGGGGTGACATCCCTCGATCATTTCTATCTCCAAGCCCTGTTGAATGCCACAGTGTTAAATTTTTCGGACAACCGGTTTCCACATACCGCTCATGCAATGCGTTGATCAGTGCATAAGGATCAACGATTCCACCGCCTGCACCGGAAATTGCTACCGTATCCTGATCCGCAATATATGCGACTGCTTCTCTGGCAGATAATACTTGCGGCTTTGTTCCATTCCTCTTAATTTTCGACATATTCTTATCCTTTCCTCTATATAGAAATTATAGGAATTCCATGTAAAAAAGGAAACAATCTAATCCGTTGAAATCAAAAATTATCTTGCTTGTTTTCATTAGTTTTTCTATAATAAAAGCGTAATACATGTAACTATCCTGCTTTATTTAAAAATTATATTGCTAATTTTGGAGGGTCCTATGTTCTTGTTTGATAATCAAAACGAAAATAAGCATACCACACCGATCTTTACGAATGCACCAACGATGTCCAGACTTTCCCATAGCTTCAATGATTCTCACTGGTCCTATCCCTACCATGTCCACAAGCATGAAACCGAGCTGATATATTTCTCAAGCGGCAAGGCTAGCTATCAGATTAACAATGAGGTTTTCAGTGTTGCCGCAGGCGATTTACTCATTGTGAATAAAGGCTGTATTCATTCTATAACTTCTGATATCGATGATCCGATTTCCTGCTGGACTTGTGCAATCACCAATTTCAAAATGGCAAACTCCAGCTCGCCGGATATCTTTCTTCCCTTAGATAAAAAGCCCTATGATCGATCACAGGAGCACAGGAGGATAATCGAAGAGATTTTTGAAACGCTGGAGTACTTTTCTCAGCAGCAGAATCCGTATGCCGTAACGATTTGTAACTCTCTGGCAAACGCTCTTGCAAATATATATTTCAGTATTTTTCAGCATGCAGTCACAGATCATAATGAAAAAAAGCCGTCCTTTGCACAGGACATCCTGTTCTATATAAACGAGAATTATGCAAAGGATATCACATTGAAGGAGCTGACAGAGTATTTTCACATCAGCAGTGATTACATATCACATAAATTCAAGGAGACCTATGGGATTTCACCAATCAACTATGTGATTGACCGCCGCATCAGCGAAGCAAAATGGATGCTGATCAACACAACAGATTCTCTTATATCCATTTCATCACAGGTTGGCTATGACAACACGACCCATTTTTCTAAGCTGTTTCTGAAAAGAGTCGGATATCCGCCATTGGAATACAGAAGGAAATTTGGTATGAAGCTGGAAAACGGCAGGTAACAACGCGATGATATCTGCTTTCAATCCAACATCAGATTCTGCAGTGTATAAAGGCAGATACCTGTCATTGGAGTACAGAAAAAATTTAGTATGAAGCTGGACAGCAGCTGCTAACAATGAACTTGTATCTGCAATCCTTGCGAAAGTAGCTACTGCCGTGGATTGTGTCAGTTTTAAAACACCTTGTTTCAGGCATATGGTTAAGATTCAATACACACGGGTAAGACTGGGTGACCTCTTCTATCCGCTTTAAATTCCCTGTGCCTCCATGTAAGTATAAAAAACAGATAAGCACCTTGTTACGTTCTTTTTTACTTTAGGGTCGTTGCATAAAAAAAGATTTCATTTCTATTGAAGCTCACAATAGAATCTGAAATCTCTGCTTTGCCCAAAATCGAATAAGAACGCTTGTTACAGGGTCTTATCTTTTTTATGCTATCCGGCTTTCCTCTGATATTTCATTATAAAAGGCATACGGGTATCGTTATGTGTTCATCTACTTCGTGATATATGCATACATATCTCCGGATTGGATGTATGAGCATGGGATATCTGCCTGAATTGCCGCTGGAAGATATGTCGTCATATACTCCATTCCCGGTTCCTCCAGATTGAAATGCCCCATGCCGATGATTGCCCTATCCATTCCCAGCATACTGCTATCCCGGATGTATTCCGCAAGTGTAAAATCAACGATTTCCATTGTCAGAAAACAGTTGATATCCTCTCTGTCTGCTTCCTGTATGGTATCTCTGGCATCCCCCAGTACATGAAAGGGAATACGTACCCTTTCCACAATGCTGTTTTTGTTTCCAATAATTTTTACACCGTTCAGCCGCAGCCTTTGAATCAGAAAATCCGCAAGCTCCTGTACGGTTGTCTTCGGTATCGTGAAAGACAGAGGATTGTGCACATCCTTTGTGATATATGGTATCCACCCCAGCTTACTTGCTACACCATAAAAGATTCCGTCGGTAAAGCTGCCATCCTTTAGCGGGATACCGGAATGAATGTAATCATGATTCCTCCATACGACAATACCGGTTTCATCCAGCAGCTTTTTCTTTGCCAGAAAGGTGCTGTTTTCTTCCTCCTGCAGCCAGTCTGTATGATCACCATGATTCCAGAACAGCGCCTCGTGCGCAATGATCAGGTTCGCCCCCTGCAGTGCAGCCTTTTTTATTACATCAATCGTTGCCCAGCAGGTTGTAACGATTCCAGTACATTCCTGATACGGGTTTCCATATAATACTTTATCCCTTGTTGTTTCCTCATCAATTTGTTTCCCTTCCCATTCCCCTTTATGATAGGCTTTCAGCTTATCTATTACTTTTTGTATCTGCATCCTTACTGCTCCTTTCCTATATAATTATATCTGCTGCTGTATGCGTGCTTTCTTTCGATTATTTTCATTCTGTAGGGAATATCATCCTTTATGCTGATCATTGCTTTCAACAGCTCCCTGTGAATGCTGCTTGTTTAGCAGCATATCGTGATTTTCTTCAGAAGGCCAGATGCATTCGCAGCCACTTGTAGCGCAAGCTGCATTTGCCAATATACATATCATTCATAACGACACGTATTCTGCTTTATCACTGCATGCTATAAAACAATGGCTCTGAAGCAGAACCTCAGAGCCGTCAGATATTATTCATCATCGCAGTCCATGGCGGAAGCTGAATGTAATGTATTCACATAAACGATTTGGTTTTTGCACTCCTCAACAATTTCCGCAATACGCTTCTCGGTAAACGGTACGTCCTCACCCGCAAGCACCATGCTCATTGCCATCGGCAGATTCATCCCGCATAGAACATGCACATGTTCACTGATATAGGGATAAAACTTCTGATAGACACTACCGCCTAACAAATCGGTCAGGACGATAACCTCATCCTGAGGATCAAAGGTATCAAACAGCTGTTTAACTCTGATTTCCAGCTCCTGCTCCTTATCCTCCACATAGGCATTGATATCATGAATCGTACGCGCTTTACTTGTTAGAAAATCCACCGTGTCCTTCAATCCGTATGCCAGATAATGGTGTGATGCAAAAATAAATCGTCTCATAATAAATCTCCTATCTCGCAAGCGATACGTTCACTTTCACCAACCGGTGTATTGCTTGCTTTTGTTTCGTAAGTCTTTCCATACTCCTGTGCTTCCATGAAATACCCCTGATAATCATTGGCATAGCCAATTAGAAGAAAATGCTTGGTTTTGCATGCCGCTCGCAGCTGTAAACCGAAGGCAGAGGCAAGCTCTCCGGGAAACGTGACGATGGTAAGCTCATTCATATGAAGAAGAATACCGCGTACGTGAAAATCAATCTGTGCTGTCTGCAGCTTCATCTTCAGCAGCAGGATTTCCGATGCTGCCAGCTTGCGCTCATCTGCCGTGGCATCCTTACGGGAAAGAACAGCCTCCGCCTGTGCGATTCCCTTACGATAGTCCGCATAGAATACGGTATTATCGTAGTGTACGGGATGGTCATATACCGTTGTTTTCACCTTGCTCAGATGCAGCTCCTCATAGGAATCCATCTGCTTCAGGATATGCGCAATGCCTGTGCCGACCCGCTCCAGCTCCTGAAAATCATTCCCCTGCCGATACTGGCGATTGCTGATATCGCCGCTTGCTCCGGTAAATGTATAGGGAATGACGCCCAGATGATCTTTCATAAGCGAGCGCACTTTTCCAATCAGATCTGCACTTAACAGCATATTATCCATTCCCAGTACAGTTGCATGACAGTTGAAATTGCACATGGCTGCGACAACACTGTCATTGTGCATGAATTTGATGATTGTCCCATTATCCTCAAACGGAAGCGTTTTATCTGTCCGTTTACTGTAATATCCATGAATTTTACAGGTATCAATCCATGCTGTAACCTCCTGCAGCTGTGCAGGAAGGGTCTTTACACTCTCTGTAATCTGTTTTGAAACATAGGCGAAATACTCCGGATTATCCGGTGTATCGAAGATCGCCTCATCCCCCAGACCATTTGCCGCAGAATGTGTGTGAACTGCGTGGATGATGATATGATCCCTGTCTATGGGTAACACTTCTTTGATTTGTTTTTTTATAGCAGCCGCTTTTTCTCCACCCAATGTTACGACATCTATACTGATAAAGAGAAGAGTAACCGTATCGATTTCCAGCAGCAGTGAAACAGCCAGGGGGCTGTCATGAACCCCCTTAGCCGTATGCTTTCTGGCTTCTCCTACATAGCCGCATAAATGAACGGCACATTTTGGTGTTATATCAGCGACGCAGGTCGCAGCTCTCAATGTTGATTCCCTTCTTTCTATGCCGTGAAGATTCCGGTTGCCGCACCAAGCATGGATGCCACAATGATGAACAGAATCATCCAGGTCATCTTCACCTTCTTCACCTTCATGAAGTAATATATAATTCCAACAGCAGCTACCGGAAGAAGAGCAGGCATAACACCGTCAATCAAATCCTGCACCTTCATAACAACGTCCCCGTTTTTAAACTGAATGCCGGTGCTCAGCTTCACGACGGTCGCAACCAGAGAGCCAACCACAGTCAGACCAAGCACGGAGCAGGCTTCTGTAAAGACCGTTATCTGTTTACCAAATTTGGTGATGACATTAACACCCATACCGTATCCCCATTCATACTGCAGAATACGAACCACCAGAAATACAAAGGTGAATGCAGCCCACAGGAAGATTCCCAGCGGATTGCCCTCCATCCCCATGCTTGCCGCAATGGAGCCGAAGATTGTAGGAATCATCGCCCAGCCAATCGTATCACCGATACCTGCCAGCGGTCCCATCAAACCAACCTTAAAGTCATTGACTGCATCCAGTGAGGAAATACCGCCTTCATCCTCGATCCCCAGCGCAGCACCGATTACAAACGGCGATATCCAAGGCATGGTATTATAGTAACGCATATAGTTCAGACAGGATTTTTTCAAATCCTCATCATCCGGATACATTTTTCTCAGACATGGATATACGGAGAACAATGTGGAAGGTGCCAGCTGTGTTTCATAATTGAATGTGGATATACCAATCAGCCATCGCCATGCTGCCCTACGCAAATCCTTTTTCGTTAAAACCTTTTCCTTACTCATCTTCCAAACCTCCTGTGACAGCACCTGCAGCTGCAGTTCCTGCCTTCATCTGATTTTTGTAAATTTCATATGCTCCTGCAAGTCCGATGGCCGCAATACCAAGTACCGGGACCTTCAGATAAGCTGCCAGCACAAAGCCGACAAGCAGGAAGGACCAGTATTTGCCCAGCGGCATATACATCAGCAGCATGGCCATACCGACACCGGGAAGGACGCCACCTGCGATTGTCAAGCCGGTAGTAAACCAGGCAGGCATGAAATCCAGGATTGCATTGACAACGGTAGGTCCTGCGACAATACAAACCAGAACCGGAACAGCAGAGCATAAACCATAGAAGATCGGTGAGATTTTAATCATATTCAAAGCAGACTGAAACTTTCCTTCTTCAATCAGTGAGGTTTCCTTTCTCATCAGGAAGCCGTTGAAAATTTTGTATATAACGTCAAAGTTAACGCCAAGCATAGCCACCGGAAGACCGATGGCAAGACCTGCCTCCATCCCTTTTCCTGTAGTGACCGCTATCGTTGTCGCAATGATGGCCGCAATCGGATAATCCGGCATCGAGGATCCTCCTACTGCCACAACGCCCATAGACATCAGCTGCATGGTCGCTCCGATGCTCAGACCCGTTATGGGATCTTGCACAACCAGACCGGTGAGCCATCCGCAGATAATTGTATTGAATGCAAACAGCTGTGTTGTTACGGTATCTGTCATTTTCAGATACGCAATCAGTGTGATAAAGACAATCTGTAGTATTGATAATTCCATCCTTTTTCTCCTCCTACAATTCCATTGCGTGCGACAGCTTCACAGCTTTATCCGTTGTTGTGAACTGCACATCCACTTCACATCCGTTTTCCATCAGCTTTCTGTAAACAGGCTTTTCTTCATCCTTTACAGAAGCTCTTGAGCTGACCTTTGTTCCGGTATCGCGATCTCTGGTAATTCCGATTACGATTCTTGGAATTTTTTGTCCGGCCTCCTCCTGTAGTCTCAAAAACACCCCCGGGTCTTCGCATACCACAAACACCTTGTGATCATCATACTTCCCTGCCTTGAAATTCTTCATGGCAGTTTCCTCCGTGATGATGGAGCATGCCATACCGGCAGGCTTTCCCAGACGCATGCTTTCCTTGATAATCGGATCGTTCGCCGTGCGGTCATCAATCACCATAACCCGCTGAGCACCGGACTGCGGTGCCCACATGGTTGCTACAATACCATGAAGCAGGCGGTAATCAACTCTGCCCAATACAATACTCATTTCATTTCCTCCTTCGCATGGAAGCGACGTGCTCTGTACCTGACGTCCTTCCGTTACACCTTTCTTCCAGCAATTCCCGTGCCAACTTTACAAACGCCTGTAATTACCGGCCAATGGCATCAACCTAAGGAAATTTGGTTGATGCTATTTTTTATTCCTATCAGAAATCACTTCATTAATCGCTCACTATCGTTGTAGTTAAGAGTATATTATATAAATATTTTTTAATATATATTA
>NZ_JANGCA010000053.1:0-26600 GCF_024463855.1 Clostridium sp. DFI.1.208
GCTGAGTGCGTTCTGCAGGGATGAGCAGGATCTGGAGGAGAAGCTGCGCTACTGTGGGGAAAAGGATATCCGTCTACAGGTGAAGGATGCGCGGATATCCCCGGATGTATATCTGGACATCCTGTATCTGATGAAGCGAGAGGAACGAAAGAAGCGGGAGGAGCTGAAGAAGGCGCAGTATAAGGGGATCGTGAAGGCACTGGAGAAGAAGAAAGAGGGAGCGGGGAGCTATGGAAGACCGCGTGCGAGTCTTCCGGAGGACTTCAAGGAACAGGTGGAATACTGTCAGAAGAACCATATCCCGCTGGAGACCTACCGCAGAAGGACCTCACTGAAAAAGGCGACCTTCTATAAATATGTGAAGGTGCTGCAGGACGCAGATTGCTAGATACATACGACAGGAAATGAGCAGGTGCTGTTTGCTTCCTGTTTTTATATGGCAGCGGATATGGTTTTTTGACGATAAAACAAATTGCATACGATAGGTACTTCGCCTTTTTTATTTTTGATGGATGTGATAAAATAAGGCAGGAAAGTGGTGAGAATATGCTGATATCAGTAGAGCATCTGAGCAAGCGCCAGAATATAAAAGAAATTGTCAACGATGTAAGCTTTGCAATCGAGGACCGTGATAAAATTGCATTGATTGGAGTAAACGGAACAGGGAAAACAACCCTGCTGCGTATTTTAGCAGGTCTGGAAACCTATGAAGAAGGAACAATTACCAAGAAAAGCGGACTGCGCGTATCCTATCTGCCACAGGATCCTGTCTTTGATGAAGACGATACCATTCTTCATCAGATTCTGTCGATGGATAAGGAAATACAGGAATTTGAAGCAAAATCAATACTTGGAAAGCTGGGGGTTTCAGACAGCTCTTTGAACATTTCACATCTAAGCGGAGGACAGAGAAAGCGGGTTGCTCTTGCAAGAGCATTGCTGAAGCCCTGCGATCTGCTGATTCTGGATGAGCCGACCAATCATCTGGATAATGAAATGATCGAATGGCTGGAAACCTATCTGATTCGCTATGCCCATGCATTGATCATGGTAACGCATGATCGTTATTTTCTTGAGCGTGTATGCAATTCCATGATGGAAATTGACCGCGGCAGTATCTATACCTATCATGCAAATTACTCTACCTATCTGCAGGAAAAGGCAGAGCGTGAAAGCATACAGGCCGCACAGGAGAAGAAACGTCAGAACATTCTTCGTAAGGAGCTGGCATGGATGCGTGCCGGCGTGCAGGCAAGAGGAACGAAAAGCAGAGAACGCATGGAACGGTTTCACAAGCTGAATGACATGGAGTCTGTAAAAGAACAGGGACAGGTCGTACTGGATACTATGACATCACGGCTCGGCAAAAAAACGATTGAAATCAATGATATTTCAAAAGCTTACGGAAATCATGTACTCTTTCAGAATCTGAGCTATACGCTGACGAGAAATGATCGAATCGGAATCCTTGGACCAAATGGCTGCGGAAAGAGTACGTTGCTTCATATACTGGCTAAGGATATGGAACCGGATCATGGCAGCGTTGTGTTTGGTGAAACGGTGAAGCTTGCATATTTTCGTCAGGGCTGTGAGGAAATGGATATGTCACAGAAGGTGATTGAATATATTCGTGACAGTGGAAATGAAATCCGAACATTGGAGGGAACCTATAGTGCATCCCAGATGCTGGAGCGATTTCTGTTTGACTCCAGAATGCAGCATACACCCATCGGTAGACTATCCGGTGGAGAGCGCCGTCGGCTGTATCTGTTAAAAATTCTGATGCAGGCACCGAATATCCTGTTCCTGGATGAGCCGACCAATGATTTGGATATCCAGACATTGCAGATTCTTGAGGACTATCTGGATAATTTCAACGGGGCTGTGATCGTTGTTTCTCATGACCGTTATTTCCTGGATCGTATTTGTGATAAAATGTTTGTATTCAGCAACGGTGGTATACAGCAGTTTATCGGCGGCTACAGTGCCTATATGGAGTTGGGAACGGCAGCTAAAGAGAAACGGGAAAAGAAAAAGGTGGAGCGTATACAGCAGCTCCCGCGTATGAGCAGTAAGGAAAAGCAGGAGCTGGAGCATATGGAGGAGGATATTGCGGTACTTCAGGAACAGCTGGATCAACTGAATACGGAAATGAATACTGCAGGTGATGACTTTAAGAAACTACAGGAGCTGGCAGATCAGCGAGATGCGCTGGAAGCGAAAATGGAAGAGAAGATGGAACGCTGGATGCTTCTGGAGGATAAAAAGCAAAAGATCGATCAGGCAAGAGGGAAGTGAAAAACCAAGTCGATAAAGCAGTGATGTGTAAGACCGGTAGTATCTGCCGGCTTTTTTTGTTTACGTAATATTGATGCACTTTTTTCATTATACACGTCTAAGAAAAAAGGGAAGCTACAGGCTTATTTCCTGTAGCTTCTTTTCATTGAATAAAAAATTTACACACGTTTCTTGACGACCAACTCTCTTTTCATGAATATTAGCTTTACACTTTGATAAAATCGGCCTGTTTTGAGGTGATATTTCGTATACAGCTGCTATGAAAAAACTGTTTTCATAAACAAAAACAGTTTGTTTGTTGCTTTGTATGTATTATTTGTTGACTGCAAGCTGATTCTTCAGTTCCTGTAAGGTATCACAGGTAAATAACAGACTGGAAACAAGGTCGAGCTGTTCCATTGTCAAAGAGCATAGCCATATTGAGCAGTCTTCATGATATTTACTTTCCATTAGTCGATTTAACAGCAATCGCTCACCTTCTTTTTGTCCCTGTTCAATTCCCTGCTTTATTCCCTGTTCAACCCCCTGTTTGATTCCCTGTTCAAGTCCTTGCTTGATTCCTTCTTCAACACCATCTTCAAAGCTATCCAAAATAGCATTTTTTTCGCGCTGTTCCTGTATCTGCGTTGCCATTGCTATCGACCAGAGGTCTTCCGCATCATGAAATTTCCTGTACTTTTCCATAACCTTCTTCACCAGCCTTTCCTCTGTTTTTAGTATACCATCTTCATCATTATTTTTAAACAGGTAGCATAATTGTTCAAAGTCATTCAGTTTCTCAAAACCTTTACGCTTGACGATTGCATTTATTTCTGGCAGATAGATGTAAATTCTCCTCATCAAGCTTCGCTTACTTTCTACTTCGCCTTCCTCATTTCTCATCTGATAGGCATCAATCAATTTCCTGGTATGTTCGGCGTAGGAATCGAGAAAGATGATTTGATAAACAGGAAGAAGCTCATAATACTTTTCTCCGTTATCAAGCTGATTCGATAGCATTCTGGCACCATACAGTTCAAAGCGCTTCAATTCTGATTTCTTTGAATAGGTAGTCTGCATTTCGATTCCATATTCTCTACCTTCACTGTCCTTCACACGGATGTCCAACACCATTTTTTTCTTTTTGAGAATAACAGGATCCAGATTGGGGTTTAATACGGTGCTTTCTTTAGGATGAATCCCTGTCACTCGTTCAATAATGGTGTTACGGATAAAAGCCGCATCTTCATCTTCTGTTCCAAGAGCGAACTTAAAGAAAATATCGTTGTCATAGTTAAGTCGTTCTTCCACCTCCTCTATTTTCATATCTTTGTTTCCTAATACATCGTTTGTAAGCATAGTATTCACTTCCTTTCGTATGCAGTCTTATGCTTTACACTACTACATACGTAAAGAAACGGCAAAACTCCTAAAAATTAGATAAATTTCTTTATATATTTAACATTTTTTTGTTTTCAACCGGCATTATTGTCTACGGAAGAACATCTCTTCTGCTCTTTTACCAGATTGCAATCCAGTATCTTTCTTTTATGGACTATGAATTTACAATAGTTTTTTATGCATAGATAGCTGATTAGTCCGTTCTTTTCCTGCCAGAAAACGAAGGATGAAAAGGAATTTCAGTCCTGTAATTCGTAAGGGATACACCTTGATGCGTATTGAGCAAATAATATGAATAGTAATGTTGGTGAAAGCGTTAAGAAACGCTATTTGCATTGCAGTCAGCTCTGATTGAAAAAAACGGTCAGATTTTACGAGGACCCGCGATTATGTTATAATTAAATCCCAAAGGAAGTGGTTTATCTTTGAAATCGGATGTGTTATACCGGACAGCGAAGAGAAAATTCCTGGATGCCCTGCCGGACATTCTTTTCTTTTTGTTCTTGTTTTATGCGATATTAGTTTTATTTGGTGTTCAGTATGTGATTGTTGTATCCTTCATAACCCTGCTGTATAAAATACGAAGGAAGAGAAAGCAGACACCGCGCAGATTACTGATCATGTTTCTAGTGCAGATGGCATTGAGTGTATTGGCGTTTTTAGCTTCTCATTCTCTGGTAGCCTGTGTGCTATTGAATATCACCGTGCCCTTTCTTCTTGTTTTTCTGCAATCCTCACAGTTCAACCAAAAGGGATACATGGCAAGTGCTATGGGCTTTGTCTTTCTGCAGCTTCGCCCTATCCCCTATACTGATTTTATGACTTATCTGCTGGTCATGGCAGGCTCGCTTGGCTTTGCGGTATGCTGCTTGCTGATATCCTCCTACGGGCATCGCAGGCAGGATGACTATGCGTTGGCTCGGAAAGGGATAGCGCTATTGCGGCAGCAGTTGGATGCCTGTCTTAACCAGAACGCGGCTTTGATGCAGTGGGAAGAGCTGGCGAATATTCAGAGAATGCTCTATAAACAGGCTTATCAGAGCCGTGGCTTCACCTATATTGCGACAAAGGAGGGAAGACTGCGCTATCTGTTTGCATTACTGCTGCAGCGAAGCAGTTATTTCCTGGAAAATATTGATCAAGTTCATGTGTGCAGTGAACAGCAGCAGGTGCTGCTGCAAAGATTCGTGCAGTTTCTAAAGCATGCGGATACTTTCAACTGCACCGATAATACGGCACTGCAAAAGGAAGGGCAGCTGCTGTTTAGCGCCTGCCGGAAAAAGCAGGATGCGGTTTCCCTGTTTCTGCATAATTTTCTGCAGCTCTTTCTACAGATTCTCAAGGATTTGCAAGAGAATAAAAAAGAAGCAGTTCATCGGGAATGGAAGCTGCCCGAAGAGCACAGACTTCGTAACCGCCTGCGCATGGACAGCTTTGAATTTCGATTCGCAAGCCGTCTTTCTCTTGTTTTGCTCCTTGGTTTTTTGTTTGCCCGTCTCTTTCAGCTGGATCACTCCTACTGGCTGGTGCTGAACGCATTTCTGCTGCTGCAGCCGATGTATGAGGAAAGCGCCTATCGTCTGAAAACGAGATTTATCGGAACGATCCTCGGCTGTACGATTATTTATCTGGTGCTTCCACATATTCCCGGCATAGAAGGCCACTTCTTATTTGCAAGTATAGTGGTATCATTGATGTATTGTGCAACACCCGGCACCTGGATGCAGGCGATGTTCTCCACCTGCTTTGCGATCACGCTGACATCGCTTGCCATGCAGGAAACGATTGCCATAGAGATGCGTCTTATTTATGTAGCCGCTGCTATTATTCTTGTACTGGTGATTAACCGCTTCTTTTTCCCTACAAGCCGCAGCGGTCTGTTTCATGCGAATATGAAGCGGATGTTTCATCTGCAGCATTCCTACCTGCGCATCCTGCAGGCGAGTCTGCATGCCCCGCTGGATTACGGTATTATTATGGATGCCTTGACGAGCTTTCATATGGTGTATGACCAGATTCTGGAGTATTTGCAGGGCAGCAAGGAGAATATTGCGCTCTATCGTCATCTGCTTTCTGCATTCTGGCATATGAGTGTGGAGATGGAACAGCTGATTTTCGCCGTACAGCATGCTGCTTTATCAACGGAGCAGGAGCAAACCGTACAGACATTTCTTCGCATCTGCGATGTGATGATTCAACGATGTGAGGTGGGAAAGGCTGTGCAAAAGAGGAATGCGGACTTTCTTACAGGAATGTATGAGGACGAGCTGCATCAGCTCATGCAGCGCTATTATCGGCATGTTTCAGATATCAGCAGTATCTGCTTATCCAACCAGCTTTGAGAGAAGAGGGTAAGACTTCTCTACTTTTCTTCTAAGCAGCTCAGGATCGACAGGCAGCTAGTGTCTGCATAGCGCGTTTTATGTAGTACAATTTGATTTTCTGCTTTTTATGCGTTTGTCAGGCTCCTGCTTTTGATCACCTTTCATTGATCTCTGTGATTGCGATTCATCAACGCTTCAGGCTACAAGGTGTATACAGTCTCCTGTATTTTCATATAGTATTGGTACATGTGCAATACTTATGCTGTGAAAAGCTGTGATACCCACGTGATAATAAATGTTACAAGATATTGAAATATAAGCAAAAATAGATTACAATAAGAGTGTAAAAAGGTTACATTTATTATAAATAAGCAAAGGGATTATCGGACATATGCCGCCAGACGGTATATGTCTGGTTTTTGTTTACGGGGTTATATCAAAAAGATAACATAAATAGAATCAGCAGCGGGATGAAGGGATGATATGTATATGTCACAAAAACAGGGGCAGCTGCAACAGCTGAGCAGTGATCTTGTCCGTCTTTTCTTTGAGGAACATGATTGTAGAAAACTTAATGAATATCTCTGTGAGGATATTTCCCTGATTGGAACACACGAAGCAGGAAGCATACATTGTGTGCAGGAGGTGCGGCGTGTGCTGCAGGATGTCTGTAACAGTCCTTCTGCCTGTGTAAAGCTTCAAAACAGCCAGTGTGAAATCATATATCAGAAGCAGGGAGCTGCTGTTGCGTTGTATTCCTGTATACAGTATTCACAGGCACAAAATACCTCACAGCCTTTCCAGCTTACACTTGTTTGGGAAAAGGAGACAAAGGGCTGGAAAATTTGCCACATGCATTACTCTTATGCTGCGGAAGCTGTACAAAGGGATGCAGGTGCTGACAGCCGGACATCAGCGATGCTTCCTATACATAAGCAGGATACCCTGACACAGATTTTCAATCTGGAGGGCTTTGTGGAAGCGGCACAGGAAATCCTGCAGCATACCGATCAGCAATTTGCGCTTTTTAAATTCGGTATCAGTGACTTTCGCTTTATCAATCAGATTCACGGCTATGCGTTCGGGGATGATGTGCTGAAATGCATTGCCCGCAATCTGAAATTCTTTTGTCAGGAGGATGAGCTTTGTGCACGCATAGAAAAGGATACGTTTGCGGTACTTCTTCACTTTACAGACAGTGATGCCTTTCATAATCGTCTGCACCGCATCCGGGAGAAGCTGCTGGATGCGAGCATTGCCGCCTGTTTAAAGCATCCTATCCAATATATCGGAGGCGTGTACCTGATTAAGGATGCGTGTGGGGAAAGCATCAAATCCATGCTGGACAAGGCGGTACTGGCGATGCAGTATGTGGAGCGTAATAGCCGAATCAGCGATTTCCTCTATTTTGAGGATTGGATGCTGTATCAGAAAAACCGCAGCAGTGAATTGCTGGAAGAGGCAGTAAAAGCAATGCAGGAGGATACCTTTCAGCTCTACATACAGCCGCAATTTCAGCTCAGTGATGAAAAAATCATATCCGGTGAAGCACTGTCCCGCTGGTTCCTGGAGGATGGCAGCTGTGTCCCGCCGGATGAATTTATCCCGCTTTTTGAAAAGCATGGAATGATATCAAGCTTCGATTTCTATGTTTTGCATAAGCTTTGTAAGCTCATGCGGCAGTGGATGGACGCCGGAAAACAGCTTTTACCGGTCTCCGTCAATCAATCCCGTCTGCATATAAAGGAAGAGCACTATCTTCAGAATTTCTGTAATATCGTGGACTCCTATGCAATACCGCATGAAATGATTGTTTTTGAGCTGACGGAATCGGCGTTTACAGATTGTGCAAATGACCTTCAGGTCTTTATGAAAAATATTCATGAGGCAGGCTTTCAGATAGCTATTGATGATTTCGGTACCGGATATGCCGGAATCGGTATGCTGAGTCAGGTGGATGCGGATATACTAAAGCTTGATAAAGGGATGCTGAATGGCATCAACACGGATCGCCGGCAAATGACGATATTCTGGAAGATTATTGAAATGGCGCACAGTATCGGTATGCAGGTCATATGCGAGGGAATTGAAACAATGGAACAATTTGTTGACCTGAAGATGCTGCGCTGTGATATCGGACAGGGGTTTCTGGTCAGTCGCGCAATATCAGCCGATGAATTCGCTGCGAAATATCTCGCATAACACAAAATCCGTTTCCTGTCTTGTTTTCCTAGCAGAAACGGTTTTCTTTTACCGTAGAATGCGGTAGAATACAGATAGGTGATAATATGGTACAAATTGGAAATGACTGGGACGAGCTGTTAAAGGATGAATTTCAGAAAGAGTATTATCAAAGGCTGCGTGTTTTTCTGGCAAGAGAATATAAAACACAAACGATATATCCGGATATGTATGATATATTCAATGCCTTGCGTTATACAGCATATAAGGATGTAAAGGCTGTGATTCTGGGACAGGATCCTTATCATGGACCCGGGCAGGCACATGGTCTTTGCTTCTCGGTGAAAAAAGGGGTGAATCCACCGCCTTCCCTTGTGAATATCTATCAGGAGCTGCACGATGATGTAGGCTGCAGGATTCCGCAGCACGGGGAGCTGACAAAGTGGACAAAGCAGGGTGTGCTGCTGCTCAATACCGTGCTGACGGTACGCAGAGGGCAGGCGAATTCCCATAAAGGGAAGGGCTGGGAAATTCTTACCGATGAGATCATACGCAAGCTGAATGACCGTGAGCAGCCTATCGTATTTTTTCTGTGGGGAAGAAATGCAAAGGAAAAGAGTGCAATCATTACAAATCCGGCGCATCTGATTCTCAGCTGTCCGCATCCAAGCCCCTTCAGTGCTGATTATGGCTTTTTCGGATGCCGTCATTTTTCAAAGGCAAATGCCTTTTTGCAAGAGCACGGACAACAGCCGATCGATTGGCAGATTGACTGATTCCTCCTTAAACCTGATCATGCCACTATTGATAGATGAATGAATACAACGTATGAATACGGGTTGGCTGCATAGGCCAGCCTGTTTTTTTACAAGCACAAAGGAAGCTGATCGGGAGGTGGTACGGCTGTGACAGGATGGTTTCTGCTGTGGTTCCTCTGTTTTCAGCATTGTCTGTGGTATTTGAAATATCAGCCGGGGTGTATTTCAAATAGGGTGTATGGTTCTAGGCATGCTATCATAGAGCAAGGAAGGGGCGTTTTTGATAATCAGAAGCCTTCAGCTTGTTCCTTTTCTTGTCCGCAGCAGTGATATGTATCATTTGGAAATCCAGTATCCTCAAGAGCATTTTCATTACGTTATAGCGGTGTTACGCTGTCTACAAGCAGTTTCAGCTTAAAGCATGAATGCTACATTCTCACGCACAAGCCCAGCCTTACTGTAGAAATAAAAAAATCCTGTATTTGATTTTTCTCAAACACAGGATAGTGGTATTGCTTATGAACGGGAGCTGGCAAGCTTGCGCTGGCGCTCACTGGCAAGAGCCTCGCCATCTTCCTTTGCAAAGCGTTCACTTAAACGCGCATTGCTCAGCATCAGCTTTAATCGGTTTTCCTGATTGACCTTTGTCGCACTTGGATCATAATCCACCGCAACAATATTCGCCATCGGATATTTATCCTTAATTTTTCTGGTCATACCTTTGGCAACGATATGATTGGGAAGACAGCCAAACGGCTGACAGCAAACGATGTTATGCACACCACTTTTGATCAGTGTAACCATTTCACTGGTCAAAAGCCAGCCCTCACCCATCTTGGTCCCGCGGTTGATGATTCCTTCACTGTTTTCGATAACCTCCTGAAAGGTATCCGGGGCACGGAAGGTTCCCTGCTTCTGGATTGCGGTAATAGCTTTCTTCTGCATATTTTGAATCAGCTTATCCGCCATCTGAATGAAGCGATAGCTCTTTTTATTGCGGCCGTAGTACGCGTGATCGATCAGCGAATTTTCAAGGCAGTAAAGACCAAAGTCAAGAACACCGCTGACAACGGGCTCACAGCCCTCACGAATTAGGAAGTCCTCCAGCTCGTTATTGCCTAACGGGGCATACTTCATATAGATTTCACCGACGATTCCCACCTGAATTTTCGGCTTCTGACTTCTTGGCAAGGCAGCGAAATCATGCAGTATTTCCTGATAGTTATGCTTCATCCGCATATAGGACAGGGAGTCAAACTGCGCGGTGATCGTATCGATCCAGGTGGTTACCAGCGCATCCGTACTGCCCTTTTCTAATTCATACGGCTTGCACTGATTTTTGATCCACATCAGCATATCTCCGTATAAAAATGCATATAATAATCTCAGCAGCATCTTAGGAGTTAGCTTGAAGCCGCTGTTTTTTTCCAGCTGAGAAAAATTGACGGAAATAACCGGAACATGCGCAAAGCCGGCCTGAACCAGCGCCTTACGCAGAAGATGGATGTAATTGGAAGCACGGCATCCGCCTCCTGTCTGTGTAATCGCCAGTGCGATATGTTCAGTATCATACTTTCCGCTTTTTAATGCATCGATCATCTGACCGATTACCAGCAGGGCAGGGTAACAGGTATCATTGTGCACATTCTTTAAGCCTTCATCAATGATCTGCTGTCCCTCTGTTTTCAGGATTTCCACATGATATCCTTCCTTGCACAGAATATTGCGCAGAAACTGGAAATGAATCGGCAGCATCATCGGTACAAGAATCGTATGTGTTTTCTTCATTTCCTTTGTGAATTCTACATGTGACATGCTCATCCCTCCCTTTCTTCCATGGCAGCCAGCAGCGAACGGCAGCGAATCTTCACCGCGCCGAGGTTGTCAACTTCATCGATTTTAATCTGTGTATACAGCTTGCCGTTGCGGCGAAGAATATCCTTTACCTCATCTGCGGTAATCGCATCGATTCCACATCCGAAGCTTACCAGCTGTATCATTTCCATATGCTCCTGCTGCGCCACATATTGTGCGGCATTGTACATGCGGGAGTGGAAGGTCCACTGGTTTAAAACGTGAACGCTTGGCAGCACGGACTGCTTCGCGATACTGTCCTCACTGATAACGACAAATCCCAAATTGTTTAACAGTCTGTGAATGCCATGATTGATCTGCGGGTCTACATGGTATGGACGTCCGGCTAGCACAATGACATCCCGGTGATTGCGTCGAGCGAACGCTATGGCATTGCGCCCTTCCTCCTGCACACGGTCCTTGAACTGCTGATAGGCGAAATAGGCATGGTTGCTGGCAGCCTGTACATCCTTGAAGGGAATATCCATCTGTTGGGCTTTAAAGTATTCAAACATCCTTTGATCAAAGATACGCTTATCCTCCAGATATACGTAGGGGTACAGGAATTTTACATGTTCCAGATTCATATTTCCTTCCACAACCTCAGGATAATAGGCTACGACCGGGCAGTTGAAGTGATTGTCTCCCATGTCCTCATTGACGTTGTAGGTCATGCATGGATAGAAAATTGTCTGCAGTCCCTTATCGATGAGCGACTGAATATGACCGTGTACCAGCTTGGCAGGATAACAGATCGTATCGCTTGGGATCGTGTGCTGTCCAAGGGAATACAGGGCCTTGCTGGAACGATCGCTCAAGACGACCTCATAGCCCAGATTCGTAAAGAAGGAATGCCAGAAGGGCAGGTTGTCATACAGATTCAAAACGAGCGGGATACCGATTTTTCCCCGAATACCGGGAACCCCCTTCAGCTTCAGCAGCTCCTCATATTTATAATCATACAGATTCGGCAGCTTTTCCTTGTTGACCTTTCCGCTCACCGGTCGCTCACACTTGTTGCCGGCGATATGCTTTGCCCCATCCGCAAAGGTATTTACGGTCAGATTGCAGTGATTGGTGCACAGTGCACAATGAAAGGCCTTGGAGCTGTGGGTAAAGCTGTCAACCTCTTCCTTTTTCAGAAGAGAGGAGGCAGTGGCTTTTTTCTCCTTCGCAATCAATGCGGCACCATATGCCCCCATCAGATGGGAAATGCTTGGGCGAATGACGTTTCTTCCAAGCTCCAGCTCAAAGCTTCGCAGCACCGTATCATTCAGAAAGGTTCCTCCCTGTACAACGATCTGCTTTCCGATATCGTCCGGACTCTTGGCACGTATAACCTTATACAATGCATTTTTTACAACACTCATACATAAGCCGGCAGAGATATCCTCCATGCTGGCTCCGTTTTTCTGTGCCTGCTTGACACTGGAATTCATAAAGACCGTACAGCGCGTTCCAAGATCCACCGGATGCTTGCCGGCCAGCCCCATGCGGGCGAATTCCTGAATGTCATAGCCCATGCTTTTTGCGAAGGTTTCAATAAAGCTTCCGCAGCCACTGGAGCAGGCTTCATTCAACAGAATATCATCGATCGTATTATCACGAATCCGGAAGCATTTCATATCCTGTCCGCCGATATCGATGATGAAATCTACCTGCGGGTTGAAGTAGTGGGCGGCATGGTAATGGGCAATCGTCTCCACAACACCGATATCCAGATGGAAGGCATGCTTCATCAGCTCCTCCCCATAGCCCGTTACCGCACTGTGTATGATGTGAATGCGATCCTCCATCAGGGCATAGAGCTTTGCGAGCTCCTTCTGCACGACATCTACGGGATTTCCCATATTCCCGGCATAGCTTTCATATAGAATACGGCATTGTTCATCGATCAGCACCAGCTTGGTTGTCGTACTGCCGGCATCGATGCCCAGATAGGCATTGCCCCTGTAGGTGTGGATATCACTGCGCTCTACACTGGCACTGGTATGGCGCTTCTTGAATTCCTCATAATCCTCATCGCTTTCAAACAATGGGGGAAGACCAGCTGTCTGCACCTTTTTACAGGCCATTGCCTCCATTTTTTCCAGCAGCTCCTCATAAGAGAAATCCACAGTCTCATTTGCCGCATATACGGCGCTTCCAAGTGCCACGAAATATGGGGCAAGCTCTGGAAAATTCGCTTCCTGATCACGCAGCTTCAGTGTTTCCTTAAAGCGCTCCTGCAACCCCTTTAGAAAATGCAGGGGGCCTCCCAGAAACAATACATTTCCTTCAATATTTCTTCCCTGAGCCAGTCCGGCGATACTCTGATCGACGACCGCCTGAAAGATACTGGCCGCAAGGTTTGATTTTTCACAGCCCTGATTGATCAGCGGCTGTACATCGCTTTTTGCGAATACACCGCAGCGTGATGCAATCGGATACAGCGTGGTATGCTGCAGGGACAGCTGATCCATCGTTTCCAGATCGACATCCAGCAGGGTTGCCATCTGATCGATAAACGCTCCGGTACCTCCGGCACAGGTGGAATTCATACGCTCCTCCAGCGTTCCCTGTAAAAAGATGATTTTGGCATCCTCTCCGCCAAGCTCAATGACGACATCGCTTGCCGGATAATATTTGCGCACAGCCTGTGCAGTAGCAAATACCTCCTGTACGAAAGGAAAACCTGCATCATCCGCGATTCCCAGACCCGCACTGCCGGTGATGGCAAGTGCGATTCTTTGTCCCTGTAACAGCTCCCGCAATTCCTGCAGCTTGGAAACACTCATTTCCCGTACCTTGGATTTGTGGCGCTCATAGCTCTTGTACACGATCTCATCCTGATCGTTGAGAACCACGGCCTTCAGGGTTGTGGAACCTACATCTATTCCCAGTTTATATGTCATAGGTTACTCCTTTCTCTCAAGCATTTTGAACATCGTTTCCCGCAGTTCAGGCAGGATTTCCTCAATGGAATCCGGCTGCTCGAAGAAAATAGCGTTGTAACAGACAAATCCGATGATTTCCATCATCATCAGAAAACGATTGAGTGCTTTCTTTTCTGTTTCCGTTTCCCGCTTCAGCAGCTTCAGAAAATCCGGCATGCGTTCGATATGGGCAAATACCATATCCCGATGTTCCTTTGTATCCAATATAGAAGCAATGTTTTTCTGGACCGTACGAAGCAGCTTCGGATGCTGAATATAATAGGTGATCAGCTCGTCGATAAAGGTGCGCTTCCAGCAGGTGCTGTTGGAAAGAGCAGCCTCGTAGGAGTGATTGAGGATATCGTTCATCAGACAGCCGTGCTGCTTGGTAAGAATCTGAGAAATCAGTTCCTTCTTATCTTTATAATATACATAGAACGTCCCTTTTGCGACATTTGCACGCTTGACAATCTCATTGACAGAGGTGGCCTCCACGCCCTGTTCATGAAACAAGGCAACAGCAGCATCCTGAATACGTGATCGTTTACTTACGGATTCTTCCACAAAAACACTTCCTTTATTTGTACATTTTTATAGTTTATACCTATAATGACCGCCGGTCAATAGATTTGCATCTTTTTTCAGATAGAATTCAGAAAAGTGCGGTTCTTATGAAATGTGTAACCGTTTTCTATAGAAAATTAAAATTTCCTCTTTACAATGTAACAATGTTTTGTTAATATATAGGTGTAATAAAACAATGTTACGTTAGAGGTGATACAATGGAAATATCCAAAAAGGATCTATTGAAGACGACTGGCATCTCCTATGGCCAGCTGTATCGATGGAAACGGGAGGGCCTGATTCCGGAGGAATGGTTTGTGAAGCGCTCCAGTCCAACCGGTCAGGAAACCTATTTTCCGCAGGAGAAGATTCTCAAGCGCATTCATGCCATACAGCAGCTCAAGGACAGCTATTCTCTGGAGGAGCTTGCCAGAATTCTGACACCGGAGATCAGTAACCGCCTGTTCTGTGAGGAGGATCTGGAGCATTTCGATGAGCTGGATATCGAAGTAGCGGCGGATTTCATGGATGCCATGAGCAAGGACAGCTTCGTATTTCTGGAGGTGCTTGTCATGATTGCCCTGTCGCAGGCGATGGTTGATACTGCAATTACAGAGGAGGAACGCACACATGCTGTTTCATTTTTAAGCAAACAGATGAGTGAAATGCACAGTGCGGATTATGTTTTAGAGCTTTTGCAGGCGCAGGGACACCTGTATGTACTGTTGAAAAAGGAAGACAGTGAGGTTTATCTGGATGATGCCCTTGTTGCCATACGCTCCATACACTTGAATGAATTAAACAATGCGATCAAGCTGAAATACAAGGAAACCTTTCAGTTTACATTTGATGAAGAGGAGATGAGATCATGATGACATATCGCGTAAAACGGATTCTGTGGGGACTGGTGTTCGTCGCTATCGGAATCGGCTATCTGGGAACACAGCTGGACTGGTGGGACTTTACCATATTCTTTCCCGGCTGGTGGACCATGCTGCTGATTCTGCCTGCACTCTACAGCATGCTGGATCACGGCCTGCATTTCTATAATATCTTTACGGCGCTGGCAGGGTGCTACTTTCTGGCAGATGCCAATGCGTGGATTGACGTAAAGCTTACGTATCCTGTCTGGATGGCGATAATCTGCATCGCAATCGGTCTGCGTTTACTATGTACAAGGAGGGTTCACTGGTATGAATACAGATCACATGAATACAACGATTGAGGGAATCGGTTCCATTTCCGGTGGGAAATACGGGCGTATTGATATCGAAGGAGTCGGCTCGATCAATGGGGATTTGGAGTTCGAGGTTTTAAATATTGAGGGTACCTGCAAATGCAGCGGTGATTTAAAGGGGGGCACTATGGATGTGCAGGGGGTTATGACCTGTAAAAAGGATATCCGTGTAAGACGACTGGATATCGAGGGTGTTGTGAAAAGCGATGGTATCCGTGTGTATGCCGATGAAATTTATGTAGAGGGTGTCCTGAACAATAAGGGAGAGGTGAATGCCGACAAGGTCCGTATTGAAGGCTGCGCATCTCTGAATGATCTGTTCGGTGATGATATCCGGATCAACTATGGTCATGGTCAGCATATATTCCATGGTCTGTTCGGCTTTCGGCCGGAAAAGAGAAATACGGCGCGCAATATTGAGTGCAGTCAGCTGATTGCCTGCAATATGTCCTGTCATTCCATCAGTGCGACCGAAATTCATCTGTCCAGCCATTGCCGTGTTGATCACATCACCTGTGATGGAAAGCTGGTTTATGACGATACCTGTCGCATCGGCAGCATCGACGGTGATTGTGAAAAAATTGTTAAATAGAAAAACGGCCGGTAGGGATTGCGCTTACCGGCTTTTATGGTATAATTCTTACGATTGCAGGGGATGGTGAGCGTATGAAATTGCAAAAAATTATGTATGAATATGTGTATGTTGTGATCGGCGGCTTTCTGTTTGCCGTTGGCCTGAACCTGTTCATTGTTCCACTGGATTTGTACAGCGGCGGGGTCATCGGTATGGCGCAGATCATCCGTACCGTGCTGGCGCAATATGCCCATATGGACTTCGGTCAGCTGGATATTGCCGGTATTATCAACTTTTTAATGAATGTGCCGTTGTTTATTCTGGCATATCGCAGCATTTCCAGAAAGTTTTTTGTGAAGACGCTGCTTTGTGTGCTGACGCAGACGGTGGCCTTTACGATTGTTATGATACCCTCCACACCGATTCTTGACGATGTGCTTGCGGCCTGCTTGATTGGCGGTCTGATTTGCGGCTTTGGTATCGGTCTGGCTTTGAGAAGTGGTGGAAGCGGTGGCGGACTGGATATTCTGGGGGTATATTTTACCAAGAAGTTTTCAGACTTCAGCGTCGGACGTCTTTCCAATATCATCAATGTTCTGGTATTCGGTGTCTGTGCGATTCTGTTTAATGTGACGACGGCAATTTATTCTATTATCTATACAGCCTGTATGTATCTGGTTGTCGACAAGACACACTATCAGAATATCAATATGACGGCGATGATCTTCACCAAAGAGGGAGAAGTACAGGAAAGCATTATGAAGGAAATGGGCAGGGGAGTCACCTACTGGAAGGGGGCAGGAGCGTATACGAAGACAGATACGCATATTCTTGTCACTGTGATTTCCAAGTATGAGGTAACACAGCTGAAGAAAATCATTTATAAGATTGATCCCAGAGCTTTTGTCATCTTCAATGAGGGGATGAGCATCAGTGGAAATTTTGAGAAGCGGTTGTAAATAATCGCTTTTTCTCTATGGAAAGGGAGGCTTGCTTATGCGAACCATCACAAGGGAAGAGGTGCGAAGCCATCTTTACCATGCACAGCATCTGGTTATTCCCGCAGATTCTTTACAAGCGGCGGCAGGGGTATGCGGGTTTCAGAACAGTCCTCCCGGTACGTGGCTGTGTGCGGCATTTAACCGGCTGCCCGCATGCAGTGTACAGCAGCTGCAGCAGGAACTGGATGAAGGTGAGGGCATCGTACAGGCATGGAGTCTGCGTGGGGCACCGTGGATATTTCCGCTTTCGGATGCGTCAGTGTTTCTGGATGCGCTCTGTGCAAAGGAAGGGGAGGCCTGGATTTATACAAACGGGCTGCGCTATTGTCAAAAAGAAATCGGAGTCCCCTTTTCCGTGCTGCTGGAGGAGCTGATGCAATGCCTGCAGATATTGAAGCAGGAACCCGTTGTGTCCAAGCAGCGGCTGGATCAGGTATTGGCTGCGGCTATGTACGCCCGTATACCATCTGTTCTGCAGCCTTTATGGCAAGCTGCCTCCCCATTCGCCAAAGGACAGCTGTATGGAGAAGCCATTGTCTCCTTTTTGCTGCGGCCGGCTTCCTTTCAAAGAGGTATCGTCTTCGGACCCAGACAAAAGGGCTCCCCTACGTTTACAGCCTTTCCTTTGACAGCTTCACAAAAGGATACTGCCAGTGATGCAGCGTGTCGCTCTCTGGTTTGCCGGTTTCTTCATGCATACGGTCCCGGTGATGTAAAGGGCTTTGCGAAATGGACAGGGATGGAGCTGCCGCAGGCAAGGCGCCTATGGGAACTAGCTGAGCATGAACGTACTTCTGTGATGTATCAGGGAAGAGAATATTCGATATGGAAAAGGGATACGTATGACAAGCAACAGGCAGTCGAAGCCGTAATGCTTTTGCCGCCACATGATCCCTTACTTGATCTTTGGGACCGTGATTTGCTTCTGGAGGATCGCAATTTGCAGCGCATGGTATGGAAAACGGTGCAAAATCCCGGTGTTGTGATGCAGAATGGAAGGATTTGCGGTATCTGGAGATCAAAGAAGCAAAAAACGGTGAATGAGCTGCATATCAGACTGTTAACAGACATAGACACGAAGAGCCTGCATATCTGGATAAAGGCATATGAACAGTTTCTAGGGCAGAAGATTCTGGTTGACATCAGCAGACCTTGATATGCAGATTTCGCATTTCTGTGGCTGTTAGCTGGAAGCTGAAGAAAACATGCGATTCTTCAGCCGGTTATGCTACGCTGTGCACCAGTAGCACACAGTCCCCTCCTTTGGACCTTCGATATATGTAAAAAAAGCTTCAGGTACTGGGATTCTACCGGAAGCTTTTCATAATGTGGGAATTCAAACATACTTATTTAATTTACCACAGGTACTTGTTATTGACTTTCTATCAAAATTATTTAACCTTCTTAATCATACAGGTTTTTTTATAGAAGGCGATGCCATACCCTAGAATGTCGCTATAGCCCTTTCTATGCAGACCCTCGATATACTGCTTTTCTTTAATCTGTTGTATTGCCAGCTCTGCACTCTTTTCCACATCCTCATCACGCTTTGCCACCTTTAATTCAAATAGCAGTCCTCTTTTCTTGTAATACGCCGGTAGAACGGCAAGATCCCATCTTCCAAATCCGGATTCCAGATTGGAAACAATGCGATAGCTGCCCTTCCCCTGCAGCATACCATTAAGAAATCCATGATAATATTTCTCATCATAATCAAAATAGCTCAGGGATTGAAATAACACGGTATTCAGAATTTCATTTGCTTCTTCCACATGCTCCTGCAGGAGTGCTTCTAGAAAGGATGCCTGATAGCTTTTGATTTGCTGCTTAAACCATTCTTTAAAAATGGTCGTGTAGATGTACTGAATTTCTTTATTGGGAATCATAAGCTGATAGGTGTTTGTGTCCGTTTTGCCTATAGCCTTCAGATAGCCGGTAAACAACAGGAAGCTGTATAGATTATCTGTATCATCCAGTTCCCGATATGTCAGCTCCGGTTTGATTGTTTTTTCAATCATGCCGCCGCTGGACAGGGTATCAAAATCCTGTTTCATTTCCGCATTCCCCTGCTGTATAAAACGATATATCACATCATTACCACTCGTATTTGCCCAGAAGGATTCAGGTGATTTGTTATTAGAATTGGTCAAACGATCCATATACATCAGGACACTCCATGGATTATACACATCACAGCCACCAAACTGATAACCATCGTACCATTCCTTCATATGATTCCTATACTCCAGAGCATCATATTTCTGAAGTAATATATCAATTTCATTCTGCAGAAACCCAAATTGCTGGTTTTCATCGCCATCGAAAATAGAATTTACCTTGAAGTTGTTTAGACCTGTAAAAATCGATTCTTTTGCGATCCTAAGACAGCCTGTTAATACTCCTTTTTCCAAGACATCATTTGTTTTTAGTGCAGCACTGAAAACATTTCTTAAAAATTCTACCATTTGATCATAATAGCCGTTCAGATAGGCACTTTGCAAGGGTACATCGTATTCATCAATCAATAGGATAACATTTTGATGATAATGCTGCTGAAGACACTCACAAAGGAATTTCAGCGCTGTCTGCAGGCTTACCTCGTTTTTTGTTCCCATATAATAGGCAGTAAGCAGTTCCTTGTCAATCGCATTGATCTGTTCACTTTCCAGTAATTCCTGATTTCTGCGTATGATATCACGTATGAAAATACTGTACATTTCCAATTGCTTTTCAAAGGTGGTTTGCTTCATTTCCTTTAAAGATATCATGATGACGGGATATTTGTTTAGATGCTGAGCA
The DNA here is from genome assembly GCF_024463855.1 of Clostridium sp. DFI.1.208. Taxonomy (NCBI): domain Bacteria; kingdom Bacillati; phylum Bacillota; class Clostridia; order Eubacteriales; family Clostridiaceae; genus Clostridium; species Clostridium sp. DFI.1.208. The sequence continues at coordinate 19,886 of NZ_JANGCA010000053.1, forward strand.
GCATCACACCGTTTCATAATGTTTAAGCCGTTAAAGAGATAAGCGTTTTCTTTTTGCTTAATGGAAAAGAAGTAGTATAGCGTGCTCATATTCAGTGTTTTACCGAACCGGCGCGGTCTTGTATATAAAACGACTTCTTCATGTAAGACATCATTGATAAAATCTGTTTTATCGATGTAATAAAAGTTTTTATCGATCATTTTTTTAAAATCTTCCACGCCTATCGGCAATCGTTTCATGTCATCAGCTCCTTTATTTGTATTATACCACACAGATGCAAACACAGCATACAAACCTGAAAAGATTGAAAAGGGGTAGATAATGCTGCGTGCAGATAGTACAATAAGGTTATGAAGCAATGCCTTCAGAATATAGGATATTTCCTATCGGGGAGATGAATTTATGCATATAATCGATGGAACAACCTGTCTGCGGGAAGTTGAACAGCTGATTCGGGAATATACACAGCTGCTGGGCAGGGATTTAAGCTTTCAAAAGCTGGAGGAAGAGCTGTGTGATTTGTTACGCAAATACAGTGGAACAGAGGGAAGACTGCTGGCTGCTGTTGCGGATGATGGTTGTGTTGCTGGCTGTGTAGCGTTTCATCGCCTCAGTAAGGAATGCTGTGAAATGAAGCGGCTGTATGTGAAACCGTCCTATCAGGGTCAGGGGATCGGACAGAGGCTGGTGGAAACGATTCTTTTGATTGCGAAGGACGATGGGTATTCGTGCATGGTGCTGGATACGATCGAACCCTTACAAAGCGCCATTCGCCTATATAGACGCTTTGGCTTTCAGGAAACGGAGCCGTACTATGACAATCCGATGGTGGATGTGCTGTATATGAAGAAGCTTTTGAAAGAAAGGTAGGCTATAGCACACATCACATGGATGCAAATATGAAGATTATCCAAATAAAAAAATACGTCGTATGACTTTGTGGAGCTGGAAGCTGCACAATGGTCATCGTCTCTTCCTGAAAAGAGCAGACGTATTCTTTAATGTTCTTGCGTTAGGTTGTTTACAAAGAGGAGAATTCAAATTCTATTGATAAATACAATCGTGTCATATTCTCCATGTATAATATTACAGGTACTCGTGTAGGAGCCTTTTTTATTGCAGAAGCTATTTCTTTTTTTCTGATGTATACTTTTCGTAAATGTATTTCAGACCCTTGAAGGTCAGATTACGATCATAGATATCTATCTCATCAGTATTCTTATATATGATTTTTCCAAGGCCGCCGGTTGCGATGACCTTCATGTCAACACCCAGCGCCTTTTTAAATTCCTTGATAATGTATTCGCTTTGTCCGATATAGCCGTAAACCAGACCGGCCTGCATGCTCGTTGTTGTTGTCTTCGCCAGGATACTTGCGGGTTTTTTAATTTCGATTTCCGGAAGCTTGGCAGCCTGTGTCCACATCGCCTGTGCACCGGTTTCAATGCCCAGCGTGATGACGCCGTACTCAAAGTTACCGTTGCCATCCACATAATCGAAGGTGGTTGCTGTGCCATAATCGACAACCAGACACGGACCTCCATATTCATAATAGGCTCCGGCAGCATCCACGATACGATCGGCACCGACCGCCTTTGGATTTTCCGCCTTGACAGAGATACCGGTACGAATTCCCGGCCCGATAATGATCGGCTCCTTATGCATATATTTACGGATACCGTTTAAGAAGGAATGCATGATTTTCGGTACGACACTGGATACGATAACATCCTGTATATCCTCTGGCTGTACCTTGGAGGCATTCAGAAAGTTCATCATCATGAAGCCGTACTCATCACTTGTCCGCTTCATTTTTGTGGTCAGTCTATAATTTCCAATCAGCTTGTCGCCGTGATAGATACCGATCGTTATATTCGTATTTCCTACGTCAATGACTACTAGCATTGGGATTCTCCTCTTTCTTTGCTGAGAGCAGCCAGACGTGTCAGTATCTCAACGCCTACCTCATATTTGCTCATCAGATCCAGTGTTTCGCTATGATCCTTTTGAATCAGGGTAACTACATTCGTATCTCCCTGAAAACCGGCTCCCTGTTCATGCAGGTTATTGGCTACGATCATATCACAGTTTTTCTTATTCAGTTTCTCAGTGGCATGCTTTAGCAGATGCTCTGTTTCCATCGCAAAGCCGCAGATGATCTGATTGGATACTCTGTGCTCTCCCAGCCATGCCAGAATGTCCGGATTTTTCACAAAGGTGATTTCCAGAAACTCTCCCTGTTTCTTTATTTTGTTGTCTTCCGTTTTCTGTGCACGGTAATCACCGACAGCTGCAGCCTTGATGATGATATCACAGGATGCGTATTCCTTTTGTACGGCCGCGAACATATCCTGTGCACTGACAACGTTCACGACACGAACTCCCTGCGGGGCACTTAGCTGGACAGGTCCGCTGATCAGCGTTACGTCCGCTCCCATGTCACGGGCAGCTCTGGCAATCTCATAGCCCATCTTTCCGGAGGAATGGTTGGAGATAAAGCGTACCGGATCCAGTGCCTCGCGAGTCGGTCCCGCGGTAACGAGCACGCGCTTTCCTTTAAGAAGTCCGGTTGTTTCCAATGTACGGTGAATACATTCCTCGATATGTGCAATGTCCGCAAGCTTGCCTTTGCCGGTATCACCACAGGCAAGATATCCGACCTCCGGTTCCACCAGCTCATAGCCGAGTGCTTTTGCGGCAGCCAGATTTTTCTGTGTGACCGGATTTTCATACATTCCGGTATTCATTGCCGGACAGATCACCTTGGGACAATCTGCGGCAAGAAAGGTCGTCGTCAGCATATCGTCCGCAAGACCATGCACGATCTTGGCGATTACATTTGCGGTTGCCGGCACGATGACGAAGATATCCGCACGGCGGGCGATGGAAATATGTTTGACACTGCGATCTGCCACCTTTTCAAAGGTGGACACCATCACATTGTGCTTTGTTAGTGATTCAAATGTCAAGGGGGTGATGAATTCCGTGGCATTCTGCGTCATAATGACCTCCACATCATACCCTTTCTTGATCAGATTGCTGGTCAGCTGCGCTGCCTTGAAGGCCGCAATACCACCGCTGACACCTAATACAACTGTTTTTTTCATAGTATCCCTCACAGGTTCTTTATAAGTCGTTTACTATTATAACGCAACATTCTCTGCATCACAACTGTTTCAGGGCGAAAAAAGATAAAAAATTCACAAATGAAACTTTCCTGTAGAATAGCCGTCCGTTTCGATTATTTCCATGCATTTTTAAGGAAAAGCTATTATAATATAGATAAGAAAAGCGTGAGGAGGGAGATTATGGAAATAGTAAATACGGAGGCTATGCGGAAAATGGATACAGAGGCCATTCATGAGTACGGCATTCCCGGAATCCTTTTGATGGAGCATGCGGCGATGGCGGTCATGGACTACATCCGCGAGCATGTCGCAAGAGACAGCTGCATTATGATTCTGTGCGGCCCCGGCAATAACGGCGGGGACGGCTTTGCGCTGGCCCGGCTGCTGGTGGAGGAGGAGTATACGCAGGTGAGAATCCATTGCAGTGTTCCTTATGATCGCATGAGCCATGATGAGGCAGTCTATGCCCGTATTGCGGAAAGCTATGGCATAGAGATTATGAAAACGCAGGATATGGAGCTGATTAAGCCGGCACTGGATGCTGCGGATGTGGTCGTGGATGCCTTGTTTGGCACCGGACTTTCACGCAATATTGAAGGCTTTTATGATGTTTTGATTTTATACCTGAATCTGTTGAATAAGCGCGTAATCAGTATTGATATCGCCAGTGGTGTACATGGGGATACCGGCTGCATTATGAATTGTGCTGTACAAAGCGATGTGACCATTACCTTTGAATGTCTGAAACGGGGACAGCTGTTATATCCCGGCAGCAGCTATTGCGGTGATATTCTGGTTAAAAAGATTACGCTTCCCAAGGCAGTGAAAGCCAAAATCGAGCAAAGCATTCATCTGCTGGATGAGGAAATTGTGCGCCGGTTTCTTCCAAAGCGTGAAGCCCATTCCCACAAGGGAAGCTATGGCAAGGTGATGATGGTGGGAGGAAGCTCCTATATGCATGGGGCGATTACGCTTGCGGCGAAGGCTGCCTTGCTGAGTGGCACGGGAACACTGACACTGTTTTTGCCGGATTGTATTTCCGATATCATTTCCATGAAGCTGGAGGAAAGCATGCTGCTATTGGCACCCTCCATGAATGGCAGCTTCTCCATGATTTCCGTTGACCTGTTGAAGCGCAATCTGGATGCGTATGACCTGATTACCATCGGTAATGGGATGGGGCGCGGCGAGGTAACACAGGCGATGGTGCGCACGGTATTGGAAAGTGATCGTCCGTGTGTGCTGGATGGCGATGCGCTGTATGAAGCTGGAAAGCTGCGGGAGCTGCTGCATCGTCCGGCGATTACGATCCTGACGCCGCACCCGAAGGAAATGAGCTATCTGTGCGGCTGCAGTGTGAAGGAGGTCGTGAAAGACCCCGTGCAATGTGCCATGGAGTTTGTGAACAGCTTTGAGAATGTCGTGCTCGTGTTAAAGGATCAGCATACGATTATTTGCAGCAAGGATGTTATGTATATGAACACGGCCGGCAATCATGCGCTAGCCAAGGGAGGCAGCGGGGATGTGCTGTGCGGTATTCTGACAGGTCTGTATGCGCAGGGAAAGGATGCTTTGCAGGCAGCGGCAGCTGCTGTATATGTTCATGCTTGTGCAGCTGATGAGCTACTGCATACAATGGATGCCTACAGCATTCAGCCAAGTGATCTGATTGCTGCGCTTTCCGATACGTATGGGATGCTGAAAACATAAAACTGCAAGTTCCCGCAGTGCACAGATATGTACAGAGTACACCTGCTTTGACGATTGAAAGCGATGACGGCTGTGCGTTCAGGCATTGGGCGGCAGATTTGCGTATCATGAAAGGTATTGAAAGCAGAACAAAATCGTATACGTATTCCTGTATTCTTTTGCGTAAGGAATAAGCAAGCATATAATATATTCATAAGTGCATATGCGTGCAGGAGAGCTTATGCGCTTAGGTAGAAGGAAAAGGAGGTTTTGATTTCCTTTTGTGTATGTATCGAATTTGTGAAGGTATCTGTGCAGTGGTGCAGTGCCTTTTTTCTTATATTCCCCCAGCAAAAAAGCTAGGCTGTAGCTTTCGTCTGTTGGGAATGAATTTCTTGTGAAAATATACACAAAGCGGTTGTTTTTCTTACCATTTAGGCGTAGAATGTAACTATAGAAAGGGATTTGTAAGCCCTATAAGGAGGAAATACAGACATGCAGAGATTTACATTGCCAAGAGACATGTATCATGGAAAAGGTGCTTTGGAAGCATTGAAAACCCTGGAGGGGAAGAAGGCGATCGTTTGTGTTGGCGGAGGATCAATGAGACGAGGAGGCTTTCTGGATCGTGCCGTTGCGTATCTGAAGGAAGCCGGTATGGAGGTTCGTTTGTTTGAAGGCATCGAATCCGACCCTTCGGTAGAGACTGTTATGCGCGGTGCGGATGAAATGCTTGCATTTGAACCGGACTGGATCGTTGCCATGGGTGGCGGTTCACCGATTGATGCGGCGAAAGCTATGTGGATCAAATATGAATATCCGCAAATCACGTTTGAGGATATGTGTAAGGTATTCGGTATTCCGAAGCTTCGCAGAAAAGCACAGTTTTGCGCAATTTCATCTACATCCGGAACTGCAACAGAGGTTACTGCATTCTCCATCATTACAGATTATGAAAAGGGTATCAAATATCCGATTGCGGATTTTGAAATTACACCGGATGTAGCGATCGTCGATCCGGATTTGGTAACAACGATGCCGGTCAAGCTGGTAGCACACACTGGTATGGATGCAATGACACATGCGGTAGAGGCTTATGTTTCAACAGCAAACAGCAACTTTACCGATCCGCTGGCAATTCATGCGATTGAAATGATCAAGGAGCATCTGGTGAAATCCTACAACGGGGATATGGATTCCCGTGCGGCGATGCATGATGCGCAGTGTCTGGCAGGACAGGCTTTCTCCAATGCCTTGCTGGGAATCGTCCATTCCATGGCACATAAAACAGGCGCTGTGTTCGCAGATCAGGGCGCACACATCATTCATGGTGCGGCGAATGCAATGTATCTGCCAAAGGTCATCAAATTTAATGCAAAGGATGAAACAGCCAGAAAGCGCTATGGTGTGATTGCGGATTACATGCATCTGGGCGGCTCCAGCGATGAGGAAAAGGTGGATTTGCTGATTGCGTATCTGCGTGATATGAGTGATGCCCTGCATATTCCACACTGCATTGCACAGTATGGAAAGGACGGTCTGCCGGCAGAAGCGGGCTTTGTCAGTGAAGACGTATTCCTGTCACGTGTCGAGGATATTGCGGCAAATGCAATTCTGGATGCCTGTACAGGAAGCAATCCAAGACAGCCAAGCCAGGAGGAAATGGTTAAGCTTCTGAAGTGCTGCTATTATGACACAGAGGTTGATTTCTAGTCGTTAAATAGTAGAGACAGATAAGAGCTGCGTGCTTTTACAGTATGTAAAAAGAACGGGGTAATCTAAAATAAGGTGGGGTATACAAATTATGGGGTATAGAATTACATGGGGTAAAAGAGACCCCGTAAATTGTAAAGAATTAAGAAGTGCAGAAGTCACGGAAGGACATGAGCACTTCTTTT
>NZ_JANGCA010000054.1:0-26467 GCF_024463855.1 Clostridium sp. DFI.1.208
TGGCCTAGGACTTCTTATAGTCATGGGAAACTAAGAACTACTCAACCGTAGTTAAGAAAAGTTGATTTATCCAGATATCAGTAATTTTGAAAAATTCTAACGCATAATCAATGAGTTTTTGTGTACCCAAAAATATGATTCCTTCAGTTATTTTGTAGTTAAGACACAATATTTAAAAATGGCATCAACCACATTTCCTTAGGTTGATGCCATTGAGCTGTATAAACAGCCCTTTCGATTATTCTAGATATTGCTTTTAGGAATGCTGCAGAGATTGCAAAATGGCCGGTCGGATATCGTCTTCGACATCCAGCATATTCATCGCATCCACTGCATTGACATTGATTCTCTGCATCAGCTTTTTTACATAAAGAAGTGTTGTTTCCACTTTACCTTCAGCTTTTCCCTGTAATAAGCCTTGTTCCAGGCCCTTCTCAATACCTCTCTGCTCGATAAAATCACTAAAGTTGCACATATCCATGACCTCCTCTTCTATCTCTTTCTCCATCAGTATACCATACCCCTTCTGCAATTGTTCCTTTTTATCCACTATTGCGAGATTTTTTATAAACAATATTTTTAACAGCTCCAGCAGTCTCTGCTTATTCTCATCCTTCTGCTTCACTGCATTCGCTATTTCCTTCTCTGTTTGTACGGCTTCCTTTTTCGGATATACCATGACTGCCGTTATCAGGTCGTAGTCCTCCTTCGCTTCATGCCATATGTTTGTTTCACATGTTTCCTGTATCCTATAGGTATTGATGACATCGTTCTTTTGATTGCTGTGACCGATGCAGATCCAGATGGAACAGACCTTTTTAATCCTTCCATAATCGGAATGCTAAAATCCTTCCTTTGGATGCTTCTGCTTTGCCATCAATCTGCCGCAGTAATACAAGGCACGCTTGATCAGGGGATACACGGGATTATCCTTTGCCTGACTTTCCAGGTTGATGATCATGCGAAGTCTCTCTTTAGTGCATGTGCTCTTTTTTGTATCTTCTTGCTTCGTGGGTAGTGCTGCTTCAAACTGGATATCATATTTAATCTGTGATCCCGGTATGGATTCATCCGTGACCTCGATCTGCTTATCATCGATATACGTGCATGCAGCTGTATTATTTATGGAAGACATTTCGATATAGGACGGTATGTCCTTCAGTGGAATATCTGCAAATTCCGGAATGCAGCCCTTTATGACATAGGCGAGTATCTGTTTGTTTGACAACAGCTTTTTACAATACATATCGTATGCTTTTTTATCATCGTAATCGGTAATCATAGACGCAGCTTCTGTGTGTTCCTTCACAATCATATCCCTTCTTTCTCTGCGATTCTCTTAACTTCAGGAATATAATCAGGTGGAGCTCTTGTTCTGCTCTTGCTTTCATAGGAATGCAGAAGTCCCTGCCATTTAATTTCATATACAGAAACTTGTGCAACAGAATCAAGGCGATTATTACCGCCGACAAGCAGCGTTTAGCTGCAGCATTGTATACAAGGGTAGAAAAGAATAAATCAATCTGTAAAAAGCATAAGAAAAAAAGCTTCTAAATGGCTTTTGAACTGCTGAAAGGCCGGGGCTTTTGTGTATGGAATGCACGTGGTATGCTTGTATCTATTATATCGTTTCTCATGGGTCAGCCCCTCCTTTTTTTCGTATCTACAGTGTAGCATATATCCTATTGAAAATACAGAAAATTCTAGAAATCTCCATATTCAAAAGAGGTGAAAATTGGCTTATCATTTGATGCTCTAAAAGTTTTACTCTGTGAAATTGAAATCAACAAATATCATCATAAAACATATGAGCAGATGATGAACCCCCGCTCCCACATGTTTCAATAGCAGGATTTGATTCATTCTTCCTTCTCTACATCCACTTATTTCCCAGCGCACGCCTGCCAAATTTATATCCATCCTTTGTTTGCATATTCCAAAATCCATCCATATTCTTTCAGCTTTTTCAAATTTTTCAGTAAATATATGTATGTATATAAAAAGCACTTGCATGGATGATAATCGTCCCCTATTTTAATCAGCTGCTTCATTTTTCACTAAAAAGATATGCAAATACTCCATCGGCTGTACAACTTTGGAAACGATGCGGTAAATATATCCAGCCTCCTCCAAACTGCCTTCCAAGGGAAGTCCCTGCGTTACAACCGCATTCATGCTTCTATACGTCAATATATCATACAAAAAGCTGTTCTTTTCCTTCAAAAGTGGAATCATCCGCTTTGCCTGTTCAAAATCCTCTTCCTTCATATGATACAGAAAACGAATAAAACACGAAAACGGATCATTTCTTCGATATTTTTCAAGCAGCTCTCTACAAGACTCCAGCTCCTCGAAGTATAATGCAATGCTCATGAGATAGTGACGCACCTGAAACAGGTCTTCGGGATTCAGATTCAATATCTCCTGAAACTGTCTTTGCGCCTTCCTCATATATCCGGCCTCATACAAAGAGGCAGCATAAGCAAATTTAATATGAAACAGTGGCTTCGCTTCATCAAATTGAAAAAAATCAGATGCATCCCGCAGAAAAAAATCCTTTCCCAGATTCATGGTTGCCAGCTCCATGCCCTCTTTCAGCATACCGAGCTTTTTGTACACATTCTGTTCATTGATCCCCAGCACCATATAAGCCTCTATACAGTCTGTGCATAACCCCAGCGCCTCTTTTGCAATCAACTGTTTCTTTTGCGAGCTGCGGCAGTGATTGGCTTCCTCCAGCTTTTTTAGTGCAGCACGATACGTATTTTGATTTGTGTCCTTGACCGGATGTGTTTCATCCAGAAAGGCATCCAGTGTCATTTGGAAGGTGATGCCGATGTCTGTTGTATCTGAAATATGATTCATATAGAGTCCCTCATCATTTCTCTTATTATATGCCAGTTCCCTATTTTACTCAATGACTTTCGTTCGACTGTTTCAGATAATTCAGTGCCCATTGGCTGTCGATTTCCTCAAACTGATTCCTTTGCGGCGGCAATTTTAAACATATCGCATCATAGGATGTCTTTACTATCCCAATCATATCCGCTTCTTCATCTCGCTGCACATGAAACCAGATAGAATCTGCTTCCTTATCCTGATACGTAATGCTCTTTGGCAGGTTCCCCTTTTTCTTCTCCCGCAGCATGATTTTTAACTTCAGAAGCTCCATAGCCCGATCATCCAGCTTATCCTCCAGAATTCTGATTTTCTCAGCAACATGCGCCTGATTGGAAAGATAGCGCCGTATACAATTCTTTTCAGACTGAAACATAGAAAAATCCTTATCTGTCAAATCACCTTTTGGCTTAACCAGTAAAACAAACCGATGCTTTTTATCGACATATATCATCGGATGGAGAAAGGTATTGATCTTTCCACAGCTTGGACAGGCCTTTGTGAAGAATGCCCCCTCCAGCAGCTCCTTACGAAACTGCGGCTCCATCTCCGGCATAATCAAGGTTTCACTCTTTTTATGTGTTTTGTAGAAGCAGCGCGGACAGTTAAGCTCCACCAATATAGATTTCATACTATCACCATACGTAACATTATACCTGTAAGCCATCATAATGCAATAACAAAGCATAGAAAAGATCATCGTTCAGCTAGGAAGCACATGCAACATACACGGAAATTCATACTTTCTGTATTACGCGACCTCCAAAGCTTCAAAAAAGAAAAAGGACAGAGCTGCTGCCCTGCCCTGTCTGTTAAAGCTCTCTTGTTGCGTATTTCAGCCATTCCTTTTCTGCTTCGTTCAGATAAGGAGAAACCTTGTCATATACTTCCTTATGGTATGCATTCAACCACGCAATATCATAGCGTGTCATCAGATCAACATCAAGTCCATCCAGATCGAATGGTACAAATGTGATGGTTTCAAAATACATGAACTGTCCATATTCGTTTTTCTCACCCTTGCGTACCACCAGCTCATTTTCATGCCGGATACCATGGGAGCCTTCTACATAAACCCCCGGCTCATTGGACTGTGTCATTCCTTCCTCCAGCACACAGCTGTCATTTCTTTCCGGAACAACTCTCCAGCGGAAGCCGTTTGGACCCTCGTGTACATTCATCAGATGACCGACACCATGTCCCGTTCCGCATTTATAATCAATTCCCATTTCCCACAATGGTCCCCGTGCGAGAATATCCAGATTCATGCCGCGGCAGCCTTCGAGAAATTTTGCCTTGCTCAGCTGAATCATTCCGCGCAGTGCACATGTATAATGTGTGCGGATTTCATCAGAAATCGGTCCGAGTACAAAGGTTCGTGTGATATCCGTTGTCCCCTCCAGATACTGTCCGCCACTGTCAACCAGCAGCATCCCCTCCGGTTTCAGCTCGACATCGGTTTCCTCGCTTGCGCTGTAATGCATCATTGCCGCATGCTCTTTGTATGCGGATATCGTAGAAAAGCTCAGTCCCAGATTATGCTCCTGTTCCCGACGCAGGCGTTCCAGATAATCACTGGCACTGATTTCCGTTATGGTTTCCTTACCAATGCTGTTTTTTAACCAATACATGAATTTCGTCATAGCAACAGCATCCTTGATGTGTGCCTTACGATTGTTTTCCAGCTCGATTTCATTTTTTCTTGCCTTCATCAGCTGGGAAGGATTCGGACAGTCCACGATACGGATGTCCTTCTTCAGATTCTGTGTGATTGCATAATTTACAACACCTGTATGCAGCATAACGGCAGCATCTGCAGGAATGGTTTTCACAAACGCATAGATATCGTCATATGCATGTACAGTTACAGCATTTTCCTTGAAGTTCGCTAGCATCTGCTCATCCAGCTTATTCTCATCAATAAATATATGATTTTCATCGTGAGTAATGACGAGATAACACAGCATGACAGGGAAACAGCTGATATCCCAGCCACGCATATTTAAAATCCATGCGATATCATCCAGAGAGGTTACGATGTGATGGGATACGTTTTGTTCCTGCATCACCGCCCGGATATCCGCCAGTTTATCCCTCGTGCTTTTCCCACTGTATTTTTCTTCCAGAAAGAAGCCTTTTTCCGTAGGCAGCGGCGGGCGATCCTCCCAGATCATTCCTACAAGGTCTTCCTGTGCGGAAATGGCAGCATCCTTATCCTTCAGCTCTTCCATAATATCATGTACAAGTCTGGTATTCATGACACGTCCATCAAAACCAAATACACCATTTTGGCGCATATGCTCGCGTATATATGCAGGAATGGTAGGTACACCTTCTTCTCCCTGCTTCATCAAATCAATCGTGCTGTCCTTCAGCTGATTTGCCGCCTGAATAAAATATCTGCCATCCGTCCATAGGGCAGCGCAGTCCTTACATACGATCAGGGTTCCTGCCGAACCGGTAAATCCGGACATGAAGCTTCTTGCCTTAAAATGCTCTCCGACATATTCCGTTTCATGAAAATCGGATGTAGGAATCATGTATACGTCCATATTTCTTTCATTCATCAATGTTCTTAATTGTTTCAGTTTCTCTATTACCGTCATAAGTTCCTCCTTCAATCATCACAGTAACCATTGTACTCCAAAAGAAGGAAAATGAATATAGATTTCACCTTAAAAATTATGGTTTGTTTTTCTGTTATCTTATGGCACGCATTAGAAGTTTGCCTGTTCCAGCTGTGCAGTGAGCTGGATCATGATTTCCCTGTCATTCAGCCTGTCAGCATCTCCCTGCATGATGATAACAATGGGATGTGTACCCTTTAGCTGCATACCGGTATCATATATTTTCGTATCCAGAGCATTGCTGACATCCTGTTTGGTTTGTGTATCATATGCCGTTACCTTCATATCCAGATACGTATTTTCAAGATCGGCAGCATCCCCCTCCACATGAATACTGGTTGTGCCCTTGTAGGTCATCATACTGTTTAGCTTCTGCTTCATTTCCATATGTAAGGCATCGGTTGTGATACGTATTCTCTCTTTCAGCGTGATGCTGTTCTCCCACAGGCGAAACATCGAAAACGTAATCAACAGTACAAATAGTACAGTTGCTATTCTTATATATACCATATCTCTTTTCATAGTCATATCCTCCCAAAAAAACCAGTCATTTAGAGTATGACCGGTTTCTTATTTTTTATAGCTCAGGATATGAATTTTATAGTATTTCGCTTCCTTCACGTCATAGACGGTATAGTTGAAATGGGCATGCTCGCCGGAAGCAACAATGTCCTTTCCTGTAAGGAACCATTTATCCTTCTTTATCAGCTGTTTCTGCGCATCATACAGCTGTATTTCCGCTTTCACGAATCGCACTGCGAATTTTGTATCGTTATGCAGCTCTCCACGCAGGACACAATGTCCCTGTAGGGCTTCAAATTCCACTGCATCCACATAGAGGGTTTTCTGCTTTTTCAACACCTGTTCTTTTTCTGCCCACCTTGTGCGTATGGTTTTATTGAACAGCCAGATTACAACAAGCTCTGCATACAGCAGGATACCGAATTTACTTTTCAGAAAAAGAAAGATTTTACCGATAAAGGGGATATGAAACACGTAGGTTCCAATAATGTCCTTGCGCAGTGTCTTATACATGTCCAGATTATCCTTACCCTCTGCATTTGTGCGGTATATGGTATTTCCCTGGAAATCTTTTTCTGTTTTATTAAAGTGATGTGTTAATAAGATATCATCACCAAAGCGATCCGCCTTAAAGGTGATGATATCACCTTTTTTCAAATGCAGTGGTTCTTCTGGATCAAGTACCTTCGTACATACAAGCGAGAAGGTGGGAATACGGGGCTCCATACTGTCTGTTAATACAGCATATAGGCGATAGCCTGTAATCTGTGCTGTTTCATCCGGATATTTTGCCATAAGAAAAGTATAGGCTGCCAGTGATAACACAACAACCACAAACACAATATTTGCAATGCGTTTGATTACGTTTCTCATATGCGATCCTACTTTCCTCATCTTCTATATTTTATAGGATTTTTGGAGGGGTGAAAAGTTTTTTTTAAAAAAGCCGTCGGATGACGGCTAATGTTTAATCTATACTGAAGTTTTTTCTTGTAAAGTCGCTACAACAACAATAGAAGCTTTATTTGTACCTGTATTTAAAGAATCGTTAGGTGTAACGGTGATAGTTGGCTGAACAGAATTCGAATCACTTGGAAAATCCATTGTTTCATTGATGACCACAGTGACCGTATCAAGTTTCCCTGTACTAAAAGACTCAGGAGCATTTGATGCAACTGCAGCATCAGCATTAACTTTTGTATCAAATGCATATGCCTTTAGTGTTACTTGATAATTTGAAAGATCTACTCCACTAGGTACATCGTTTACTGTAATGGTAGGGTTGGCAGTATAAACCGGTGTTTCTAATTTATTTTCATTTTCTGAAGTTAAATTAATAGGAGCTATTGTTGTAGATACGCCTTTACGAAATGAAATTTCATTTGATGCTATTGAAGCTGTTGTAGAATCCCATGCAGCGAATGTCCCTGCGGATGTAGCGATAACAGCACCTGCTGTTAATAACGATAATAGTGTACTCTTTTTCATATAATTGTTCTCCTTTTCAATTTTTGAGATTAGGTAATATTTTTGTTACCTTTTACACTATTATTGTAATCCTTTTGGGAAACTTTGTATAATGCTAATAACCCGTACACCGGTTATGCATTTTAGGTATACCTACATATCTGCGTAGGTTTCATGGATAATATTCAGAAATACCTTTCCTGCCTCACTCAGCACCTCACGGTTTCTTCGTATGATAACAAAATACTTTTGAATATCACAGTTTCTGATCCGCATGCTGTGGATATGTGAATGCTTTAGCTCCTCAATCTGCCATTTATTCCCCAGCATAAAGGCATCCGTATGATTTAGCATATTGATAATCGCATGGTAGTTGCTCATCGTGATTGTTTTTTTGAAGCTTGTCAGCTGCACGCCATCCATCGTTAATGACATATTCAGATTTGAGAAAAAATCATATGGCAGATGAATCAGCGTGAAATCCAGAAAATCTCTTGCATCCTTCTCCTCCACCAGTTCCTCCAGATTTTTCTCGTTGATATGAACATACAGCGGACCCTTACCAAGAATATTCAATTCAATTTCCTTCGCATCCGCCATTTTACGAAAGATGCTCAGCTGATAATCATTTAAAATCGTGATTCCGATTTCCGACTTCATTTCACTGACATTGGCCAGCACCTGCTCTGCCGTTGTTTCTATCATATGAATTTCTGTAGCGGCAGATTTCATGTGCTTATAAAACTGCAGTATCAAATCATCTCGCAGAAACACAGAATCCACAGATACCGTCAGCTTGCTGTACAGCTTTTCCTCACTGACATCCTTTAAACGCTCCAGCACCTGAAACTGCGAAAGAATAGACTGTGCATAATAATACATCAGTCTTCCGGTTGGAGTCAGTGTAACCCCGTGATTGCTGCGGATGATCAGCTCCTTCCCCATCTCCTCTTCCAGTGACTGTATGCTTCTACTCAGACTCGGCTGACTCACATACAGCTTCTCCGATGCCTTGTTGATACTTCCGCTGTCGACCACTTCGACAAAGTAGCGTAATTGCTGTTTCTTCATTCTTTGCTCTCCCTAATTGTAAAGATATATGTTATGTATATATCATATCATAAAAGACAGAACCCTTCCCACACAGATTCTGCCTTTTTCTGTAATATTATTATTTGGTATTCATTATATAGGAGCCATTCGCAGTTGCAACGACTTTGCCGCTGTTTTTTGATCGGGCAATCGCTCTGGTTTGTGACATCCTGCTTCCATCATGATCACAGATACCTTCCACGATCAGCGTATCGCCGCTGCTCACACCGCCAACATAATTTACAGCCATTTGTATGGTTGGGGTAAATACCACATCCTGAATCACATAGGAAACACATCCCATCGTAATATCCAGCGCTGTCGCAATCATACCTCCATGCAGATTGCCGGCAGGATTCATCTGCCAGTCCTTGACCGGAAAACTGAGCACAACTGTTTTTGACTCATAATCTGCCGCAACCAGCTCCATATCCATCATTGCATTTATCGTCCCTTCATCACGGACTCTCTGGCTCACAAAATGTGCAACCCGTTCTTTGAATACCTGTTTATCCATATCACCACATCCTTCCTGAATATTATACTCCATACCGGAAGGAACGCACGCATTTTGCGCAATTTTATCACTTCTGCTTACAGCTCAATATGCGAATGTGGTAATCATAAACGCCGTATATTTCATAAGCCGTATAGGTGAACTCTCTTGTTTCCTGAGGCTGTAAGAATTCTCTGCCGCAAAGATACCACTTCATGCTTTTTATCACATTGCGAAAATCATCATACAATTCTATCTCTGCTTTGATGTAGCGCACCGGGACAGACAGATGGTTGCTTACGCTGCCATGCAGGGTGGCAAATCGTTTACTGCAATCAAAGTCCAGGTCCTTTAATACAATGCCCGCTTCCTCCTTTGCTTCATTTTTCTCTGCTGTGTCTGCCTGATCGACAGGCTGTATCGCTTCCTGCTTGGTATTGCTTTCCTTTTCCGTCGTTTCTTCCCCTGTCTTCTCTTTCACTGCATATTTCCTATTGAAATCCGGGTATTCCTGAGACTTCTGTGTCTCCTTGGAAGCTTGTGTCCCGTGCAGCAGCTCCTGCACCTCGCGGCGCACCTCTTCCAGCAAGTCAGAATCCGGGCCATCTTCCGCATCATGAGCAGGAGTGAGTGCCTTGTCTTCTGGCGCAGCCTTCTCTGCTTGCACCTCTGCCTTTTCAAAGGTCTTTGGATTTGGGATTGTCTCTGTGCTATGAGCTACTGGCTCCGGCGCTGTATGCACAGTCACTTCCTTTTCTTTTGGCAGTGCGGGTTGGAGCGGCTGCTGTTCGCGTGCAGACTCTTGAATACTGTTTATCATCGGCTCCAGCACACCGACTGCCTGTATATGCAACTGCTCCACACAAGGGATTTTCTTTTCAAATTTTGAGGCATTGGAATTATAAAGTCCCGCTATATCCTCTGGCGTATCCTGTGGATAAACAACAACCTGTGGAACTGCATGACGCGGTGTATCATAGACCGGATGGCTTTGTGCAGACTGCCGCACCACGGAAACATCTGCCTTCGCTTTCACGAGCTCATCCGCCGTATCCTCTGCACATCGTTGCGCACCCGCGATTTTTTTCATAGCCTGTTTTGTTGCTAATGAAGGCTGCACCTCTTCTTCATAATCGCTGTGCAAGGTTGCTTCCTGACTCATTTGCATTTCTGGCGGCGTTTCCTCAACATCGCTCGTAATATACGCTTTTTTCGCATGTGCTGCAGCTTCTATGATCTGCTGCTCATGCCCGGCTTCTTCCTCCAGCAGCTGATCAAGCAGCTCCGTATGATCCTCATGCCCTGTCTGTGGGGTGGATTCACTAGGCTGCGTAATGTGGATTTCCTGTAAATCCTCATCGTCATCCGCATCGCTGTCATCCGCCAGTGCCTTTCGTATACCGGCAATGCGATAAGACGGTATGCTGTGCTTTTTCACACTCCCTGCATTGATGTTTTCCAGAATCTCCTGTTCCAGCTGATTGACCTGTATATCCATATCCGCAGCCGCAGCGGGTAATGCGGGCTCTGTTGTCACAGGCTCACGATGCTCACCTTCCTGTGAGGGCTTTTGTGATACAGCCAACGCTTTCCTTCGCTTACGATCGCGCCGCTGGGATTTCACCAACAGAAATAAGGAGCTTACCAGCAAAAATCCCATCACAGCCCCATAGATGACTTTCCCCATACCGCTCTGTAGAAATTCATACACCCGTCCCATATATTTCATATGAAACAGATAGGCGCCGATTAAATCCTCATGCCTTGTTTCATATGTATCATAATAGCTGCTCTCCGGTGCCTGTGTAATGTAAAAGGTTTCCTGATTCCGCACCTCACTTTTCACAAACATGTGTGTGAGTATTACAGATTCACCAAAGCGCTCAGCCCGAAAGCTGATCAGCGTGTTGTTTCTCGGCTCCTCATTTTCTTGGAAGGTCTTTACAAAGATAAGAGAATCCTGTTCGATTGCTTTTTCCTTATTTTTACCCGTGACCTGTACCATACGGATATGCAGAATATGTTCACTCTGCTCTGGGGCATATATCAAAACCGTTATCCCCAATAGGAGTATGAGAAAAAGGGCTTCCAGAATCCATGACAGTTTTTGTTTCATATCGTATCCACTCCTGCTTGCACTGCTGTACTGTTCACTGTTATTCTATCATAGATTTCAGCATATAAAATGCTCACAAAGCCCTTATTTATAAGGTTTCTGAAATTTCTGTCCGCAAATCCCGACGTAAACATAAATTGTTGTATTTATGTCGTGTTTTACAAAAAAAAGCCTCCGACAAGAAGTCGTAAGGCAACATTACACATCGTGGTACGAAAGCTCAAAAACAGCTTCATCCCGAAACACCATACAAGGCGCATAGCAGCTTTGCAATACATCCGGCATTCCCATCAAATCCACACCACAGCTATCGCTTGTATCATATAAGGAGGCTTCCCTGGTGAGCGGCACATATAGATAGGCTATTCCACAATAGTAGCTGGCTGCTATAAAGCCGCCCAGCTCCTTTACTTGCCGATTTCCTACTACCAGCAACACACTGTCTTTTTGACAGCCGCTGTGATAAAGAAATCGAACGACCACCTCCAGATTATCGAAGGTCTTGATCGGCGCCGTATCGGAAACAACAAATTCCGCAGCCTTTGGAAATTGCGCTGCAATCTCCTTTCTTATTGCGGCCTGCACACCTGCTTCATAAAGAATCAGAAGCTTATCCGCTTTGATATAGGTATTCAGCTTTTTCACAATTCCCCGACAGCTGATTACCCTTTCCTTTTCTATTTGCATCAGCTTCACCTGTTCTTTCCGCCTTCCTTGAGCAGCTTTGGAAAATATCCGCTTACCCGCACATGGTCGAAGAAGATCACAAAGGCCTGTTCATCACAATTTTGTATCTGTCTTTTCAAATGACTGTATTGTCCTCTGGTGATTGCCACCATCATGACCTCCTTCCTGCGTCCGCTGTAGCCGCCTGCGCCATCCCATACCGTAACACCGCGCCCCACATCCAGGATCAGCTGCTGCTTCAATTTCGGATTCTCTGTGATTATCAAGGCAGCTGATTCTGCATTATCCTCGTGAATCCGACCCAGCACGAAGGACAGAATACAGCTGTGTACGATGGAATACAAGGCAACCTGACTGTCATAGATGAGAAAACAGATGAGATAGATTGCCGTGTTGACAAGCAGATAAACACTGCCGACGCTTCCCTTTCCCGTTTTCGTCAGATACAGACCGATGATATCAATCCCTCCACCGCTCCCGCGTCCCTTGAAGAACAGTCTGGTTCCATATGCGCAAAGAACGGAGCCAAGCAATACAGAGATAAAGACATCCTCCACCAAAGGTGTTTTTGGCACCGGTATCACCGACAGAAACAGCGATTCAAACAGTATGACAACAGCGGTATGCACCGCAAATTCTTGAGCCAGCACCTTTGCGGCGAGCATGATCATGAAGATATTCAGTATCAGATTCAGAATACCTGCGATATCAAAGGGAAGCTGATAGGGCAAACAGTGCATCAGGAAGTCCCTGAGCAGCTGGGCAATCCCTAAAAAGCCGGCACTGTATATGTGCAGCGGAACCAGAAAGAGATTCATGGAGAGGGAAAACAACAGCGCTCCGCCAATACAGTACAGCCAGGATTGCGTTGCTTTCATATGATATAGCGCTGTACGCGATCGGTGATTCCCACCGCAATTTCTCCCGCAGTCCCCTGTATGATTTTGCCAAGCAGATAGCTGCTGACAGCATTGGTTCCATCATCACCGCTTAACAGTGCATATTCTCCGACCTGTACCCCTTCAATATCGCTTACATCAACCATAAACATATCCATGCATACCTTTCCGATCAGCAAAGCCTTTTGGCCATGAATGGAAACATAGCCTTGCGGGGATTGTGCAATGCAGCGCCGGTATCCATCCGCAAAGCCTGCTGCCAGCACGGCGATTCTGACCGGTCGCTTTGCGATAAAGTCATGCCCGTAGCCAACCCCTTCTCCTATTCCGATATCACGCAGAAGCACGATTCTCGCTTTCCAGACAAGTGCTTCCTGCAATGGAATAGACTGCTGCTCGGATGTAGCGGCAAGACCGAAGATGTATGCACCGACACGCACCATATCCATATGCAGCTCAGGAGCATGAACCGCTGCCTTGCTGTTGCAGATATGACAGATTCCCGTGTCCACTCCCTGCTCCTGCAAGGCCCTGATGCAGTCTTGAAAACGCTGCCGCTGCACATCAGTAAACGCCTGCTCCTTTGTATTGCTTCCAGCGCCGTATACCAAATGGGTATACATCCCCGTTATGTTTATGTTTGGCAGGGAAAACAAAGGAAGCAGCTGTTTTACGCAGCACGGTATATCCTTGCAGCAATCCATCCCCATACGGTGAAAGCCGGTATCCAGCTTCAAATGCACGGATACCTGTACCTTCATGCTGACACAGCGTGCAGACATATGGGCCAGTGAGGAGGCTGAATAAGCACTGAGGGTAATTTTGTTCTCTGCCGCCAGCAATATCTCCTCATCCGACACATAGCCAAATACAAGAATCGGCTTTTTGCCTGCTGCCCTCCGCACACGCAGAGCCTCCTGCATGGTTGCTGTCCCATACCAGTCACACAAATCGTCAATCGCCTGCACACACGGCTCGATTCCATGACCGTACGCATTCCCTTTTACGACCGCCATAAATCTCGTTCCCGCTGTAAGACGACGCTTCAGCTGTATCACGTTTTCCCGCATGCGCTCCGTATGGATTTCTGCATAGGTTCGACAGTGAATCTTCTCATCCATAGCTATTCAGCTCTGCCGCACTCCGCAATGATGGCGGCCTCATATGCTTTCTGCAGCTTTTTCAAAATCGGCCCGGGGTTTCCATCGCCGATCAAATGTCCATCCACCTGTAAGACGGCGCAGCATTCCGTATTTGTATCTGCAACGATAACCTCATCCGCAGCGTACAGCTCCTCCAGCGTAAAGGTGTCTTCGCGAAAGGGAATCTGTTCCTGCTCACTCAGTGCTTCCAGTATCTTCTTCGTTGTGCTGGGCAGAATATCCTCATTTTCAACATGTGTCAGAATACAGCCATTCTGAACAATCAATATAGAGCCGGATTTTTCCTCTGTGACAATGCCGTCCTTGACCAGAATCGCCTTGGCTGCCCCCCGTTTCTTCGCCTCATAGCGCGCCATGCAGTTTGGAATCAGATTCAATGTTTTCACATGACAGTATTTCCAGCGGATATCCTCTACACTGATTGCCGTTGTTCCCGCTTTGATTTTTTCCACATTGCGCGGAGTGTGTACCGCAAAGCCGGACAGCACCGGCATCTGCTCCCTGCACGCAGGAAACAGATGATTTCTGACACCGTCATCCCCTCTTGTCAGCTGCATGTACACATAGCCGCTGTGCAAAGCATTTTCTTCGACCAGCTGTTGGAAGAAGCTTTGGAATTCCTCTTTTGTATAATGCAGATTGAACTTCACGATTTCCGCTCCCTGAAACAGACGGTCAAGATGCCGCTTTAGACCAAACAGCTTTCCATTGTATACGCGTACAACCTCATATAAACCGTCTCCAAAGACATAGCCGCGATCCTGAAGAGAGATATGGATATCCTGCTCATCCACCATGACTCCCTTCCATAAATATCGTTCCCCGATTCCTTTTTTTTCTGTACTATTCATCCTGATATCCTTCTTTCTATTCCTTGCATGCTGCATAGCATATTTTCCCACTCAGCATTCCATAGGTATCCCGGAACACCTCATCCATGTGCTCCTTCAGCTGATCGAAATCCATGAACCTGCGTGAGGTCACAGCCTCCAGAAATATGGGAAGGTTAATACCGTAAAAGCATTCCAGCTTTTTTTCCTTATAGAGTCTTCCGATTGCTTTTGCTGTGACATTGCAGGGGGAGCCCCCCAGTAAATCTGTCAAAACGATCACACCGTCTCCTTCATCTGCCTGCTCGATTGCCTGATAGACCTTTTGTTCAAACTGTTCGATGCTGTCCCCGTGAAACAGCCCCAGATGTGCAACATTTCCGATATTTCCGACAATCAGCTTTCCGCTGCTGACAAAGGCTTCTGCCAAAGGCCCATGTGTGGCGAGTACCAGTCCTATCATACGACGTGCCCTCCCCTACACTGCGTCTTTGATTTCGATTCGTTTATCATCCGGTACGACTCGAATATAGACGTCCATGCCCTTGCTCTGCATAGCCTTGATGCTTTTCATTTCTTCCTCATTTACCGCAATGTTGCGATACAGCTTCCGTCTGTCTGCTCTGGCACCGATTCCACCGATGCCCACTTCCTGTATGGAAACACCGGCATCATGCAGATCCAGAAAGACCATCGGCGTTTTCGCAAGCAGGAAGATACGTTCATCCTCACTGCCTGCTTCCTTCAGATAGGAGATAGCACTGCTTACGGAAAGCACCTCCAGTTCCAGACTGCTCGGCATTGCGGATTTCATGATCATTTTCATAAAAGAATCCTTTGCGGCCTTATCATCCACAATAATCACCTTGCTGGCTTTGGTATGCAATACCCAGGCTGTCATGACCTGCCCGTGTACCAGGCGATCATCGACACGTGCATATACAATATTTTTCATACGATTATTCCTCTTTCTTCTGTAGACAGGCGATAAATGCCTCGGCGCGATGCTGCAATTCCTCAAAGCGGCCCTCCTGAATCACCTGCTTATCCAGTAAGCGTCCGCTGATTCCATAGCCGGTGCAGCCGATCGATGCGAATTCTGCAATGTTTTCTTCTGTGATCCCGGCTGTCGCAATGAATTTCACATGAGAAATCGGTCCCATCAAATCCCTGATATAAGAGGCCCCCATTCTGGCAGCCGGAAACAGCTTGACATAATCTGCCCCGTATTCATGCGCATTTAATACCTCGGTGGGACTCAGCGCTCCCGGTATAGACAGCATGCCCAGCTCCTTCGTCTTGCGAATAACCGCTTCCTTTACATTCGGCGAAATGATGTAGGCAGCCCCTGCCTGATGCGCCAGTTCCACCTGCTCGGTGTTGATAACCGTCCCTGCACCGATTGCCATACGGCCCCGGAAGTGCTTTTCCAGCATGGTGATCGCATCCAGTGTTTCCGTATAATCTTTGCTTTTTTGATCAAAGGTTACCTCTGCCAGACGGATACCGCCCTTGTATAATGCTTCCATCGTTTTGCAGAGGGTGTCACCATAGACACCCCGGCAAATCACGATCAGCTTATGCTCCTCAAGCATGGCTCTGCTTGTTTCCATATAGTCCTTCCTCCTTTCTTAGAAGAAACCAATCAGCACACCGACAATGGCGATGGCGATCAGAATCAGTATGATTTTTGATGTTGACAGCTTTTTCTGCAGCAGGAAGTAAGAGAGAAAGACAAAGCCGATTGGCAGCAAGCCCTTGAATATCGCATCAAAGATGGTTTCCTGCAGAACCATGTCCGAGCTTCCCAGATGCAAAATCGTAGAGGAGGTAACGGTAACGGTCGTAGCCGCAAGTCCTCCCAGCGTAATGGCACCGACCGCTGTAGCCAGCGTCATAAAGCGCTCCAGCTTACCGCTCGCAAACAAACCGTTGACAGCTTCCTTTCCTTTTTTATAGGAGGTCTGAAACATCCAGTAGCATGGCACCATGACATAAAATACGGTTACAAGCATGTAGAAGATCGGACCGAAGAAGTTGCCATCCATTCCCATACCGATGGCGATGGAGGCAACAATAGGGATTGCGGTCCCCTGCCGCAGGGCATCAAACACACCCGCAAGAGGTCCCATCAGTCCGGTTTTGATTGCACTGATGTCCTCTCCTTCAATCGGCAGTCCGTTTGCACGCTCCTCCTCCAAAGAGCATACCAGCCCCATAATGATAGAGCCGCCGTAATATCCGGCCGTATTGAAGAATTCCATATGCCGCTGACATGCATTCACGAATTCTTCCTTATCATCTCCATACAGCCTTTTCAACACCGGACCCAGACAGCCCAGCACACCAGGAGCCTGCAGACGCTCATAGCTCAGGGTTGCTTCTCCGAGCAGATGCCAGAGAAGAAAGCATTTATTCAAATCGGTTTTTGTCAGCTTTTTCTCTGTCTGCATTCTGGTATCTGTTACCTGTTGTTCCATACGTTACACCTCTTCCTTTGCTCTGTTGAATTTGAGATCAGAATACAGGGATGCGATAATAAAGGCTACAACGGCGATGACAATCATCGGCACATTGCCGTAAATAGACAGCACGAAGCCCAGCATGAACAGCTGAATAATATTTGGGCGGTTGGACAGCAGACGCAGAATGATCGCAATCCCCATAGCCGGCAGTATCTGTCCGATTACTGTAAGAATCTGCATCGGAGTTCCCTTTAAGGCATCCAGCACCTGTGTTGCCACATCGGTTCCGAAATACAGAATGCCAAAGACCGGTACGGCTGAGATACAGAAGGTTGCTATCTGTGCGAGTACGAATTGTACAAAGTAAATCTTTTTCATATCTCCCTGTGCAGCAGCACTGTCCACCATGTGTACGAATACGGAGTTGATGGTGCTTCGCAGATTCCAGACGATGGTACCGACAAGACCAAAGGATACAGCAATCGTAACGGCGACCTGTGGAGTGGCACCTGTCGCTATCGCAAGCGATGTTCCAACAACCCCTGCAATGCCGGGATCACTTGGTATCGCACCTCCGACATTCAGGAACCCAAGGACTACGGTATTGATCGTTGCACCGATAATCAGACCGTTTTGCGGATCCCCCAGAATCAAGCCGACGATGGTGCCGGATACAAGCGGCTGGCGAATGGATACGTGTACGATTCCGGTAAGCCAGGGCGGTGAACACAGCGTCATATAATACAAAATCCCGATAAGCGCTGCCTGTAAAAAGTTAATTTCCATGTGTTTTCTCCTCTCATGTTTTTTGAAAACCTAGTAGCTACTGACTGTTTACACACATACTATAAACGCTCAAAAACCTTCCGTCAAATAACGTAAAAGCACAGTATTTTTTACATTCGTGTCATTCAAAAGACAAGAAAAGAAGGTGATATTTTCCAGTATCTGCAATTTTTAACGATATCTGCATATGTGTGCTTTCCATCTCCACACAAATCATATCCGTGCTATAATAAGTGTGCAAACAGACAATAAGCGTGCATCCCGCAGCTTGGGATTTCAGCACCAAAAAGTGGAGGAAGTTATGAAAAAAGCACCTCGTACAAAGGATATTCAAAATCTTGTTGCCAGCTATACGGCAAACGGTATTACCGCACACACCTATGATTTCAGCAGCTGCAATGCGCATGACATCGCACTGATTCTGAAGATAGATCGAACCAACGTTTCCCGCGTCCTTAATCAGCTGCACCGTGAAAACCGGCTCATCAAGCTGCAGGGACGTCCCACCCTGTATCTGGATGCCGGTGTCATACATTCCTTTTCGACAGAGCCGGTTCCTTATACACTGCCGGTAGGAAGAGATATACAGGAGTATCTGCATCAGGATAAGCCCGTGCGCGTGCGTGAGGATAGCAGCAGGCACAAGCTTACCTATACCGGTATACACGCAAATGAATCCCTGCATCCTCTGTATCAGGAGCTGCTGGCGATTCTCATGTATCCCCAAGCCCTGCAAAGCATGGCACTTTGTGCGCCCTATGGAGAAGGCAAGCACCATTTTCTGAATTTTTTTATCGAAAAGGCAAAGGAGCTTCAGCTGCTTGGCAAGCATACACAAATTCTGGAGCAGGAGCTGGAGGATGCGACGGATGTACAGCATCAGATTTTTAATATTCATCCCGATACCCCCGCCTTCCTCATTCTGGATGTCCAATGCAGTGATATGCGCATGATCAAGCAGGTACAGCAAAAATTACAGAAACAGCACGCCGCCTTACATAGCAGCTGGAAAATCTGTTATCTGTTTCACGATATGGAAAAGCAGGATAGCGCAGCCCTGCAAGGACTCATCGACTATCCGATGGTGTTTCCCTGCTATGAGCAACGCACACTGAAGGAACGTCTGGAAATTATTTTTGCCGAAATACAATGGCAGTCCGACATCCTGAATCAAACCATCTGTCTGCATAAAAATGTGATCACCTGTATGGCACTTGCTGACAAAGCATATACCACACACAGCTTCCTGCAGGAGCTGCGCCGTTCCATCATTCGCGCACACTACAGCTTTATCCAGCGCAGAGCAAACATCATCGATGTCACCTTTGAGCATCTGTCCGACGACATGCTGAACAGCATACGGGATGTTTCCTCCCGCTTTGCACAGCTGCACAGCATCCTCGATCTGTTTGATGGCGATGTGCTTTACTTCATACCACAGACCTCCTGCCGGTTCTTTACGACCCTGCAGCATGCGCTTTTGAATGAGCAGCAGCTGATTGATTGCCATGATGATGAGCAGATCGTTTCCATCTGTAACGCCATGCTGAAAAAAACAGAGAAAATAGAAATCAATACGATTCGCTCCATATTTGTCAAAGAGCTTTACGATCTGATGTTTCCGCTGCTGGCATCCACGCCGCTCAGGCAGAAGGAGACGATGATTTTTGTATTATTTGAATACCTGCAAAATCTCATAACGGAATTGAAGAACGATACTTACACCTGCAGCTTTACACCGTCGCATGGTCTTGGGACAAAGCGCACCGATGCTATCACGGATGATATTGCACAGATCATCCAATCCAAGCTGGAGGTCATACTGCCGCAGGATGAGCGCATTTTGATCAGCACCTACCTGCAGCTGGCCATGCAGAGGCTGGAGGCAAAAACCCCGCTACTGTTTCTCTGTCATGGGGAAGATATCGCCGCAAATTATGAAAAATACATACGCTCCGCCAATTTGTATGATAACTGTCATTCCATCGATTATTCCGAGGCCTGGAGAAGAAAGGAATTCCACTTCTTTCTGGAACATGTATGCAATCGCATCCAGCAGATCGACAACCACGAAACCCTTTTGCTGTTCAGCGATATTGCGCCTTTAACAGAGATTGGCGAACAGATCAGCAGCCGTCTGCATATCGATGTGCAAAGCTTTGCCCCCATTTCCCTTCCCCTCATTCTCAATACGATATCCGCACGGAAGCATGCGCATATGGAGGAATACAATCAGCCGCAGACTCCAAGCTTTCCTGCCGCATCGCTCAGTGAGAACTCGCGCACGCTGATTGACCGTATTTCCCGCCAGATACTCCAGCAGTCGCTGGTATTTCTGGACGCGAACAAGGCCTCCTCTTCTTTGATGATCGTTCTATTGAATATTTTGAAAAAGCTGAAGCTTAGCTATAGCGATGAAATCACCATTCGCTTCATCATACATGGGGCATTCGTCATTGAGCGTGCCATCCGCAACGACCCCCTGCCAAATAAAAAAACACGGGAGATTATCAATTCCCATGCCGATGTGTACAATACGATCAGTCTGGAGCTGAATGAATTGAACAATATTTTCAACATCAGTATATCCAAAGCTGAAATCGCCACAATCACACAGATTTTTCTGGAATATATGTAGCTCCTGAATTCCCATGTGCATTCCCCTTGTACAATTACTTCAGTATTTCAAATTTTGTTTTCCCTTCCTTCACACATGCATAAAAAAAGCGGGCTCTGCGTGATACTTCATCAGCAGTTGTCCGCTTTTCTATAGCATTTCTATGTAAATCAGGCAAGCTCAGCCTCCAGCTTTTCGATGCCCTTTGCAATACGCTGTAGGGTTTCCTCTTTTCCGAGGATATGAGCGATTTCAATGGCTCCCCCCGGAGTAAACTGCTTTCCGGTGATGGCTGTACGTACCGGCCATAAAATCTGTCCGTTTTTCATTTCCATCTGTTTAGGTAAAGATAACAGCAGCTCATGCAGGTTCTCTTCACTTGACCAGTCATTCAGTGCAGACAGAGCACTCTGCGCAGCCTGCAATGCCTTTAATGCAATTTCATAGGTTGTCTTCATTTTTTTATGAATGTACATGGCATTGTCATAGTCCGGCAGCTCGTCAATGAAATCCAGACTCTCCGGGATAGAGGTCAGAATATCACATCTTGGCTGCAGAATGCGTGCAACCGCCATGATATCCACTGGTCTGTGCACCGATTCCTCGATATACGGCTTCGCCAGCTCACAAAATTTTTCCGTGCTCATCGCACGCAGATACATACCGTTCATCCATGTCAGCTTGTCGATATCAAAAATCGCCGGTGATTTGGAAATACGCTTGATATCGAATACCTTGATCAGCTCATCCAGTGAAAAAATTTCCTGCTCTGTTTCCGGTGACCATCCAAGCAGAGCGATGTAATTCAGAATCGCTTCCGGAAGATACCCCTTTTTCACAAGGTCCTGAAAGCTGGCATCCCCGTTTCGCTTACTCAGCTTGTGCTGTTCATCCTTCATGACCGGTGGAACATGCACATAGGTGGGAATGTCCCAGCCAAAGGACTGGTAAACAAGATTATATTTCGGTGTGGAGGACAGATACTCGTTTCCACGCACAACATGGGTGATGCCCATCTGGTGATCATCCACAATATTCGCAAAATTATAGGTCGGGTAGCCATCGCTTTTCAGCAGTACGGATTCATCCAGTATGCTGTTATCCACCTCAATGCGGCCATATACCTCATCATCGAAATATGTTTCTCCATCGTGACGAATCGTCTGACGTACAACATATTTTTCCCCTTTGGCAATACGCTCTCTTGCCTCTTCCACCGATACATGCTTGCATGGATCATCATATTTGAAAGAGATTCCCAGGCTTTCCGCCTCTTTTCTCTGTTTTTCTATTTCTTCCTCACCGCAGAAGCAGTAATGTGCGCCTCCCAGATCAACCAGCTGATCGGCATATTCCTTATACATCGGCAAACGCTCAGACTGTACATACGGTCCGAACTCTCCTCCGATATCCGGTCCTTCATCATGATGCAGACCGACTTCCTTCATCGTATCGTATATGATTTCGACAGCGCCTTCCACGTAGCGTTCCTGATCGGTATCCTCGATACGCAGAATAAAATCTCCGTCCTCATGCTTGGCGATCAGATATTCAAACAATGCCGTTCTCAGATTTCCGATGTGCATATACCCGGTAGGACTTGGTGCAAATCTTGTTCTTACTTTTTTCATACGGGCCTTCCTTTCCATTTTATGTTTCTATATGTAGCAGCAGCTTGGCATTTCCCAACTAAATGCAGGGTGCTTCCCCGTGATAAACAAAAAAGTCGCCGAAGCGACTCTCGTTTTTTATTGGCTGGGGTACTTGGATTCGAACCAAGGAAATGCCAGATTCAGAGTCTGGTGCCTTACCGCTTGGCTATACCCCAATCTCTCAGCGGCAACGACATTATTCTACTTGTTTTCTATGGTTTTGTCAATAGATTATTTTAAAAAAATCAAAAAAGTTTTTAACCTATAGGTTTCGACTCACAGCCAATTCCTACATATGTGATTTATCTATGAACTATTAGAATATGGAGCCCATGGAACAGGTCCTATATTTTCATTTACTCTCATATGCTGATCCTTCTCTATTTTCAAAGCGCTGTGAATCATAACCACCGGTAGCTTTCCTTACATGGAATTATGAAAAAGGATTGCATCAGCGATGGAAGAATAAGACGAAATCATCCTACACAACTCTATTCTTTCGTTTTGCATCGTGTTCTTTCCTTATGCCGGAAAAAATATTTTGATAAGGGATAATTCAAATCCTGAAGCTCATCTGCCTTCCCTGCATGAGCTGGCTATCCCCCATAGAAAGACCGTATATCATATATACCGTATATCATATATATTGGAGTGTCTTAGTTCCTGTGCGAATGATCAAATGGGATATGAACAGGTGGTGCTTCGGGATATCACACGCCTCACCTGCCTGGTCCTTGCCTTTTTCAGACGAATTACAGGAAAGCGCCAACGCACCGTAAATTTGCCACTAATCTTCCAGAATATTAGAAGGTCAGCTTTCCACTAAGATATGTAAAAGCAGAACAGGCCTTTATTATATAGAATACGATTTCTTATCGCTGTATGGATTTTGCTTAACGGGATGGATGCTGAGAATATGAACCGTAAACCACAGCATTGACAGGAGGTCCATCCCTTTATTTTACAGCTTTTCAGGCACATCTATAATTTGAACATAAAATTCATACCTTCGCACACGGCGCTTGACAGCACTACGAAATCGTGGGATAATTCTGGAGAAATCGATGAGAGTAACTCGTCTGAGGCTTAACCAGAGATTTGTGCATAGTACTACGCAGGGAATGAAGGAAGCAAGATAATGTTTGCTTTCTAGATTAGGAGCGATTATGTTCGGATTGAAAAAGAAAAGCAAAATAGTGGAACTGGCTTCACCGATCAATGGAAAAATGATGAGCTTAGGTGAAGTTCCGGATAAGGTTTTTGCGTCTGAAATGATGGGACCTGGTGTGGCTTTCATTTCTGAGGATGGAAACATCTGTTCGCCATGCGATGGTGAATTGATGACGGTATTTCCCACAAAGCATGCGATTGGAATAAAGGCAGAAAACGGTGCTGAAATACTAATTCATTTTGGAATCGATACTGTCCAATTAGAAGGAAGCTGTTTCCATCAAAAAATCGAAGCAGGAAAAAAAGTAAAAAAGGGCGATTTGATCATGGAGGCTGATATCGAAGCAATCCGCAAGCAGGGATATAAAATCGATACGCCTATGATTATCACGAATGCAGATGAATTTCATATTACGATCCACAAGGGGGATGCTGTTACTGTAAACACGGATCCAGTCATATCTCTGGAAAAGAAGTAAAGCATATGGAGGTCATAAAAAAGCTGGGGAACAACGCAGCCATCTGTAAGGATCATAGCGGCAGAGAATTGATTGCGATCGGATTGGGCATTGGATTTCCGAAATGTCCGTATGTATTGGATGATTTGAGTAAGATTGACCGTACGTTTTATAACGTGGATTCTGAATACATAAGCTTATTTGAGGACATTGATTCGGGAATCTTTAAGATTTCTGCGGATGTTATTGATTTGGCGATTACAATGCTGAGTGTTCCTTTAAAGCAAAATGCTGTATTTACACTGGCAGATCATTTGAATTTTGCCCTTGTACGGTTGAAAAAGGGCATGATATTTGCGACGCCAATCGCAAACGAATTGAGAGATTTGTATCCGGTGGAAGTAAAAATTGCAAGGTATACATTGAATCTGTTACAGAAAAATCTAAAGGCAGCATTGCCGGAATCGGAAATATATGCGATTGCCATGAATATCATCAATTCTGAAGAAACCTATAGCTCAAATAATCAAATCACACTGAAATCTGAGTTTATTCAAGAAATTGTGAGGATTATCGAAGCGCAGATGAAGGTTTCAATAGATACAAATTCATTTAATTATTCTAGATTTGCATCACATATGCAATATCTATTCAGAAGAAAAAGCCAATATAGTGAAATCAGCAGCACCAACAGGAAATTGTTTGAAGTATTGAAAAAAGAATACCCGGAAACATTTGCTTGTGTACTGCTAATCAAAGCATCAATATTTCATAAATTTAGTTGGAGTATTGAGGATGAGGAATTATTATATTTAATTCTCCATGTAAATCGATTGTGTTCCCATGAGGGTGTAACGAATGATTCGGCATAACCTTTGCACAATATAAACATTGCCTGATGTTTATTGTGTGAAGGTTTTTATTTTATAGAAAATCAGAGAGGATAACATAGTATGAAAAAAGATAAAGCTTTAGAAATTGCAAAGAGCGTTTTGGAAGAAATCGGCGGAAAGCAAAACATTGCTAAGGTATTGCATTGTCAAACACGCCTTCGCTTTAATTTAAAGGATGAAAGTATACCGGACTATGAAAAGATAGAAACGATTCAAGGCGTTTTAGGTATCGTAAAAGCCGGTGGACAGGTGCAGGTTGTAATTGGTCCGGAAGTTAAGGATGTATATAAAGAGCTGTGTGAGCTAGGTGATTTTGAAAACACAGACAGAGAGCCCGTTCCTGCTGTAAAAGAAAAAATCACATTGAAATCTATTGGAAATGGAATTTTAGATGCTATTTCCGGAAGCATGGGGCCTGCAATTCCAGCCATTGTCGCTTCTGCATTCTTTAAAATGCTAACGGCTATTTTGGGTCCTGAGCTGCTGAATGTCATCGGTGAAGGAAATGATATCTACACATTATTCACCTTTGTAGGAGATGCCGCATTTTATTTCTTCCCGGTAATCATCGGATATACCAGTGCAAAAAAATTCAATCTGAATCCGGTTCTCGGAATTTTGATGGGGGCAATCTTCATTCATCCAACATTTGTCGGATTAGCAGGAAAACCATTCACCGTATATGGTATTCCTTGCAATGTTCAAAGCTATGCAAGCTCCATCGTACCGATTATTTTATCAAACTGGGTTATGTCTTATATAGCTAAATTCTTCGATCGTATCGTACCTGGAGCAATTCGTTCTGTATTTGCACCGGCCCTTACAATTGCCGCCATGCTGCCCATCGCCTTATGTGTATTCGGTCCGGCAGGAGCATTCATCGGACAATATGTAGTAGATGCACTGTTCTCCCTGGAAGGAATTGCAGGCTTTATCGGCATCGGCTTGATTGCTGCATTATATCCTGTTTTAGTAATGACCGGTATGCATATGGTATTGCTTACAACCCTATTCCAAATTTTTGCCACCTATGGAAGCGATGGATTTGCCGCAGTAGCCGTTTCCGTTTCCAGCTTCTCCATCATGGGGGTAGGTATCGGTGCATTCTTCCGATTGAAAAACAAAGAACAAAAAGCGCTCGCATTATCTTATGGAATTACCGCTATTGTTGCGGGGACATCAGAGCCGACAATTTACGGTATTTGCACGAAATATAAAAAGCCCTTTATCGGGCTGCTAGCGGGTGGTTTCTTAGGTGGAGCCTATGCCGGTTTAACCGGTGTCATCGACGCAACCCTTGTACCGTCCTCAAACATCTTTGCAGCGTTATGCTTTTTGGGAGGCTCTCAGGCCAATGTAATCAACGGTATGATTGCATGTGCGATTGCCTTTGTATCAACGGCTCTCTTCGTTTATTTCTTCGGCTTTGATAAAAACGAAAAAGATATTCAGCGATAACCTTATAGGGTGAAGGAAGGAGCGCCTTCCTCATCCGACCGGTGATAGAAAGACAACTATATTAAAGTCAAGTAGTAATTTATGAAAAAGTATGAAATATAAAATACTTGAAAATATAGTATTCGATCTTTGAAATTGTGAATGTAAATATGTTGAAAAGAACTATAGTTA
>NZ_JANGCA010000055.1:0-25850 GCF_024463855.1 Clostridium sp. DFI.1.208
CACAATTACACATTTTATCACAACCTGAAGTGATACCAAATAATTCAGGTGGAAAGGAGAACTGGTATATTAAATTTATTACTCATTATATGAGTAACTTAAATATACCAGGAGTGATTGATTTATGAGAATGATTTTTAATAAAGGACACCGTATCAGAGCCAGCGACAAGCACCTTGTCTATCATTTCTCCATAGGTACGCTTCTGTTTGTATTCGTGGCGGTTCTCCTGCTATTGAATATCAAACAGCTCATGCGTACCGACTGGGAGCATTTCAGCTTGTTAGAAAACGGCTTGACGCTTTCCCCTTACAACTTCATAACCATACTGATAGCGACTGGTGTTTGTGCATTGGTCGCTTTTCTGTATTACCGCTTCTGCTATGACAGTTTCAAGAAGCTCCTGCACCGTCAAAAGCTGGCAAGAATGATACTGGAAAACAAATGGTATGAAGCAGATACCGTACAAGACAGCGGTTTTTTCACTGACCTGCAAAGCAGATCAAGGGAAAAAATCGTCTGGTTTCCGAAGATTTATTATCAAATGGAAAAGGGACTGCTCCATATCCGCTGTGAAATCACGTTGGGAAAATATCAAGACCAGCTTTTACGGTTAGAGGATAAGTTGGAAAGTGGCTTGTATTGCGAACTGACTGACAAGACCTTACATGACGGCTATATCGAATACACCCTGCTTTATGACATGATAGCGAACCGCATTACCATTGATGAGGTACGGGCAGAAAATGGTTGTCTTAGGCTGATGAAAAATCTTGTGTGGGAATATGACGCACTACCTCACGCCTTAATTGCTGGTGGGACTGGTGGCGGTAAAACGTACTTTTTGCTGACGCTCATTGAAGCCCTACTGCATACAGACGCTATTCTTTACGTTTTAGACCCGAAGAACGCTGACCTTGCGGACTTGGGGACAGTCATGGGAAATGTGTATCACACTAAAGAAGAAATGATTGATTGCGTCAATGCCTTTTATGAGGGCATGGTACAACGAAGCGAAGAAATGAAGCAACACCCGAACTATAAAACGGGCGAAAACTACGCCTATCTTGGCTTACCGCCCTGCTTTTTAATCTTTGATGAATATGTGGCGTTTTTTGAAATGCTGGGGACAAAGGAAAGCGTGAGTTTACTTAGCCAGTTAAAGAAAATCGTCATGCTGGGGCGACAAGCAGGGTATTTCCTTATCGTTGCCTGCCAGCGACCAGACGCAAAATATTTCTCGGACGGTATCAGAGATAACTTCAATTTCCGTGTAGGGTTGGGACGTATCAGCGAATTAGGTTACGGTATGCTGTTTGGTTCTGATGTGAAAAAACAGTTTTTCCAGAAGCGTATCAAAGGGCGTGGCTATTGTGATGTGGGAACAAGCGTCATAAGTGAATTTTACACGCCTTTAGTCCCGAAAGGATATGATTTTTTGCAGACCATAGGTTCTCTTGCATATGCAAGGCAGGACGGGACGGCGACGTGCGAAGCGAAAGGCGACGGCACGGACTAGCCGTTGCTGGTGTGGCGTCAGCCACGCCAGCAGAAACAAGCCCCTCATTATCTAACAGAGGGGCACAATTACGGCGGAAACTTCCACAAAAACCTTTGCAAGACCGCATGGAATAAGGGTTTTTCGTACATTTCGCCTTTTGTGATAAAACCTTGAAATTATCACAATATCACAAAATTATCACGATTGGGGGTATGACAACTGAATGAAACTGATTTTTTAACCGCCTTGAAAGAGAAACGCTGTGCATACAGCGTATCGCAGACAAGGCTTGCAATCATGGCAAATATCAGCCGTGAACATTTGAGCCGTATCGAAGCAGGAAAGGTAACGCTGACTGAGGACATGAAACATACGCTTTTAGAAGCGGTGGAAAAATTCAATCCCGACAATCCCATGTTCCTGCTGTTTGATTATGTGCGTATCCGTTTTCCCACAATGGATATAAAGCATATCATCAAGGATATATTAAAGCTCAATATCGACTATATGCTTCACGAAGATTACGGACATTATAAATACACCGAGCATTATCATATCGGAGATGTGTTTGTGTATGTATCGCAGGACGAGGAAAAAGGTGTCCTGCTAGAACTCAAAGGCAAAGGCTGTCGTCAGTTTGAAAGTTATCTGCTGGCACAAGAGCGAAGTTGGTATGACTTCTTCACGGACGCATTGGTTGAGGGCGGTGTGATGAAACGTCTTGATTTGGCAATCAATGACCGAACGGGTTTACTTGATATTCCAGAGCTGATACGAAAATGCGAGAATGAGGAATGTATTTCTAAATTCCGTTCTTTCAAAAGCTATGGTTCTGGGGAACTGGTAAAGCATAACGAAACGGATAAATACGGTATGGGACACACGTTGTATATCGGTTCATTTTCAAGTGAAGTATACTTCTGCTGTTATGAAAAGAATTACGAACAGTACGCAAAACTTGGCATACCGATTGAAGAAGTCCCCATAAAAAATAGATTTGAGATACGTTTGAAAAATGAACGTGCCTATTATGCTGTTGTGGAACTGCTGACACATTATGACGCAGAACAGACAGCATTTTCTATTATCAACCAGTATATCCGCTTTGCTGATAAAGAACCAGACAAGCGAAAAAGCGACTGGAAAACAAATGTACGCTGGGCTTGGTTCATTGGCGAGGGGCGACCACCTATAAAGCTGACAACAAAACCAGAGCCGTACACGTTAGAACGTACACTTAACTGGCTACAAAGGCAGGTTGCACCGACCTTGAAGATGTTGAAACAGATAGACAAGGACAATCAGACGGAGTATCTGGAAACGATTGAGAAGCAGGCAAAACTGACCGAGCGACACCACCAGATAATCAAGCAACAGACAGCCACGGTTGAAGAAATGGTTGCCAAAGTAAAGGAGTGATGAAAAATGTGGGAATTATTGAAAGACTTACTGCTGGTATCTCTGGGAATGGGTATCGGCGTAGTCTTGATGTGCATTTTAACTGTCGGCAAAGAAGCTGACAGATGTATGGAAGAAATCAAAGAAAGAGAGGAACATTAAATGAATTTTGGACAAAATTTATACACTTGGTTTTTAAGCAACGCACAGAGTTTAGTGCTTATGGCGATTGTGGTTATCGGTATCTACTTAGGTTTTAAGCGTGAGTTTTCAAAACTTATCGGCTTCTTGGTAGTTGCTCTTGTTGCCGTTGGCTTGGTATTCAACGCTGGCGGTGTGAAAGACGTATTGTTAGAGCTGTTCAACAAGATTATCGGTGCATAAAATTTTATTGTAGTGTGAGTGTAGAAATGGTATGATATGGATATGAAGAAAGCAACAAATTAGAAGTTGGAGGAACAATAATGGACTACAAAGTAGATGATAAAAACCTTGATGCATCAATGTTTATTTCTTTTGTCAATCAAGTATGGCAGGGCGATTATGATATGGAACAAACAAGGCAAGCATTATCTAAAACACTAAACATAACAGCCTATGACAATAAAAAGTTAGTAGGGTGTTTGCGTATTCTTTCCGATGGTTACTATTTTGGAACAATTACAGAGCTACTTGTTCTTCCTCAATATCAAAAACAGGGTATTGGAAGTAAACTTCTTCAACTTGCAAAAGACAATACACCTACAATGTTATATTTCGGTTCTCAACCAGAAGCAGAGAAGTTTTATGAAAAGAACGGCTGTCAAAAAAGCTTACAATCTTACATGATAAATAAGGGATAATAAGAGATAACTTCCAGCTTGACAATTTCATATCCATATACACAAAGCAGTTAGTCTTAGGATTGACTGCTTTTTTCTTACCTAAAAATTAGATTGGAGTGATGTAATGAACGATATTTTTAAGGATATGCAGGAAAAGGTTAGCTGTGAAAACATTTCAGACCTGCCCTTTTACAAGCGTAAGGTGTGGCATGAAATGAAGCAACTGAACATTGCCGACTACGAAGGAAAACAGTTAGAAGATTTTTCAAAGTATGTGTTTGGTATCTCATACCAAACCTTAAAAGATGTGATGAAACAACAGAAAGGACGTGAGGAACAATGCAGGAAACAAGGGTGCTGGTGGAAACGGGCGGAACAACTGGCGAAGAAACAACAGCATACTGGCTCGACTTGCCGATAGATGTTGCCGAGTTTGAAGAAAAATTAGGTGTCGGTGCAGAAAGTCAAGAGTACCGCATTATCGAAAAGGTACTGCCCTTTGCTGATGAAGTCCACGAACATACAAGCGTGTATCAGCTCAACGAATTAGATTTTATGTACCGCCAGCTTTCCGCTGACATGCAGGAAGAATATATAACGCTTCATACCGTGTTTGAAAGTTTAGAAGCACTTTATAATTGCAGGAACGTGATTACCGTTTATCCCGAATGCAAAAGCATGATTGATGTTGCAAGGCAAAAGCTGATGAATGACCCGACGTTCAAACATCTGTCCGAGGACTGTCAAGCATACTATTTTGACTTTGAAGCCTACGCTTCTCACTTGCAGGAACACGGGAAATTTTTAGTGACAGAACATGGTATTTTTGAACTGCCAGAGTAAGAAAAGAGGTGGTGCTTATGATTGATGATATGGCGGTTTATATTGCAAATCTTGGTAAATACAATGAGGGGTATTTAGTCGGTGCTTGGTTCTCTTTCCCTATTGACGAGGAAGATGTGAAAGAAAAAATCGGCTTGAACGAACAGTACGAAGAATACGCTATCCATGATACCGACAACTTCCCTATTGCGATTGGCGAATATATTTCTATTGATGAACTCAATGAGATGTATGAAATGATAGAGGAACTTCCCGACTATATCGTAGATTGTCTGGACGAGTTTATCAGCCACTACGGGACGCTGGAAGAAGTCGTGGAACACAAGGACGATATTTATTTTTATCCAGACTGTGATACTATGACGGACGTTGCCTACTACTACATAGACGAATTGCAGGCACTTGGCGATATTCCCTCTAGTTTGCAAAACTACATTGACTATGAAGCCTACGGGCGAGATTTGGATATGAGCGGTTGCTTCATTGCGACAAGCCGTGGTATATGCGAGATACCATATTAACGCTGGAAGATCAGCAACAAGCATTGTTGCTACTGACAGTGAATTTCTCTTTAAGGGACAGTCTGAAACATGGCTGTCCTTTTCCATTTAGAAACTTACGAAATCCCACAAGGGGATACCACTATGCCGTGAGGGACACGGCAGGAACAAAGAAAGGAGTTGAAAGAACTTGAAAAAGATTAGAAGCTACACGGGTATCTGGAATGTAGAAAAAGTCTTGTATGCAATCAATGACTTTAACTTACCCTTTCCTGTTACCTTTACACAGATTACATGGTTTGTAATTACAGAATTTATCATCATTCTGTTTGGGAATATGCCCCCACTTTCCATGATTGAGGGAGCATTTCTAAAATACTTCGGTATACCCGTAGCTCTCACTTGGTTCATGTCGCAGAAAACCTTTGACGGAAAGAAGCCGTACAGCTTTTTGAAATCACAGATAACCTATGCGTTGCGACCCAAAATCACTTATGCAGGAAAAGCCGTAAAACTGGATAAGCAGATATTCAACGAAACAATCACGGCAGTAAGGAGTGTGAGTTATGTTCCCGATTAAATATATTGATAACAATCTTGTATGGAACAAGGACAATGAGGTATTCGCTTATTATGAGCTGATACCGTACAACTATTCTTTCTTATCCGCAGAGCAGAAATTTATCGTGCATGACAGCTTTCGCCAGCTAATCGCACAATCTCGTGAGGGTAAAATCCATGCCTTGCAGATTGCCACGGAAAGTTCAATCCGCAGTATGCAGGAGCAGTCAAAGAAATTGGTTACGGGAAAACTTCGAGAGGTGGCAGTTAAGAAGATAGACGAACAGACCGAAGCGTTAGTATCTATGATTGGGGACAATCAAGTGGACTACCGCTTTTTTCTTGGCTTTAAGCTCATGGTAACGGAAGAACAGTTCAATCTGAAAAACATCAAAAAATCGGCGTGGCTGACATTCAAAGAATTTCTCCATGAAGTGAACCACACGCTGATGAATGACTTTGTTTCCATGCCAAATGATGAAATCAACCGTTACATGAAAATGGAAAAGTTGCTGGAAAATAAAATCTCCCGTCGCTTCAAGGTGCGTCGCTTGGAAATCAATGATTTTGGGTATCTCATGGAACATCTTTACGGCAGGGACGGTATCGCCTATGAAGATTATGAGCACCAGCTACCAAAGAAGAACTACAAGAAAGAAACGCTGATAAAATACTACGACCTTATCCGTCCAACAAGGTGTGTGATTGAAGAAAGCCAGCGATATTTACGATTGGAACATGAGGACAAGGAAAGCTATGTGTCCTACTTTACCGTCAATGCGATTGTGGGCGAGCTTGATTTTCCGTCAAGTGAAATCTTCTATTTCCAACAACAACAATTCACATTCCCCGTTGATACTTCCATGAATGTAGAAATCGTGGAGAACCGAAAAGCATTAACAACTGTCCGCAACAAGAAAAAGGAATTGAAAGATTTAGACAATCACGCTTATCAGGCAGGAAGTGAAACCAGTTCAAATGTGGTGGACGCTTTAGACAGCGTGGACGAGCTGGAAACGGATTTAGACCAGACAAAAGAAAGTATGTATAAGCTCTCTTATGTTATCCGTGTGTCTGCTGATGATTTGGACGAACTGAAACGCCGTTGTAATGAGGTCAAAGATTTTTATGACGATTTGAATGTGAAATTGGTACGTCCTGCTGGGGATATGCTGGGGCTTCACTCTGAATTTCTCCCTGCCAGCAAGCGATATATCAACGACTATGTGCAGTATGTCAAAAGTGATTTTTTAGCTGGACTTGGCTTTGGTGCGACACAGCAGTTAGGCGAAATGTCGGGTATCTATATCGGCTATTCCGTTGATACGGGAAGAAATGTGTATTTACAGCCCTCTCTTGCCAGTCAAGGAATTAAGGGTACTGTTACCAATGCGTTAGCGTCTGCTTTTGTCGGTTCGCTTGGCGGTGGAAAGTCGTTCTGCAACAATCTTCTTGTGTATTACTCTGTTCTTTTTGGGGGACAAGCGGTTATCTTAGACCCAAAATCAGAGCGTGGCAACTGGAAAGAAACGCTCCCAGAAATCGCCCATGAAATCAATATCGTTAATCTTACCAGCGACAAGGACAATGCAGGACTTCTTGACCCGTTTGTGATTATGAAGAATGTGAAAGACGCTGAAAGTCTGGCAATCGACATCTTGACATTCCTTACGGGTATTTCCTCTAGGGACGGCGAAAAATTCCCCGTACTTCGTAAGGCGGTACGTTCCGTTACTCAGAGCGACAGTCGGGGCTTGCTCCATGTGATAGACGAGCTACGCCGTGAAGATACACCAGTATCAAGAAATATCGCAGACCATATCGACAGTTTCACGGACTATGATTTTGCACATCTGCTGTTTTCGGACGGAACGGTGGAAAATGCTATTAGTCTGGATAACCAGCTTAATATCATTCAAGTAGCCGACCTTGTGTTGCCAGATAAAGATACCACTTTTGAGGAATACACGACCATTGAATTATTATCGGTGTCTATGCTGATTGTGATTAGTACCTTTGCCCTTGATTTTATCCATTCGGACAGAAGTATTTTTAAGATTGTAGATTTGGACGAAGCATGGGCGTTCTTAAATGTGGCACAAGGCGAAACCTTATCAAATAAGCTGGTTCGTGCTGGACGAGCTATGCAGGCAGGCGTTTATTTTGTTACACAATCTTCTGGCGACGTGTCAAAAGAAAGTCTGAAAAACAATATCGGCTTAAAATTCGCATTTAGAAGTACCGACATCAACGAGATAAAGCAGACCTTAGAATTTTTCGGTATCGACAAAGAGGACGAAAACAACCAGAAACGCTTGCGAGATTTAGAGAACGGACAATGTTTATTGCAGGACTTATATGGGCGTGTCGGCGTAGTGCAGATACACCCCGTCTTTGAAGAACTCTTACACGCCTTTGATACCAGACCGCCCGTACAGAGAAATGAGGTGGAGTGATGAAAGAAAGGATAAAAAGTGCGTTCACAAAAAAGAAGATACTCCACTTTCTCAAAATGGCTCTGTTCGTCGCGGCACTTTCCCTTATCCTGCTTTCACTTCTGGGGACGGTGGCTCATGCGACGGGGCTTGTGGACGATACGATAAACACTGAAAATCTTTACTCCATATATCCGCTTTCCAACTACCAGCTTGATTTTTATGTAGATAATAGCTGGGCGTGGTTGCCGTGGAACTGGCTGGACGGTATCGGAAAATCGGTGCAGTATGGGCTTTACTGTATTACCAACTTTGTCTGGACGATAAGTCTTTACTTATCTAACGCAACGGGCTATGTGGTGCAGGAAGCCTATAAACTTGATTTTATTAACGATATGGCAGATAGTATCGGACAAAGCATACAGACCCTTGCAGGCGTTACCGCAAGCGGTTTTTCTTCCACGGGCTTCTATGTTGGTTTCCTGCTTCTCATTATCTTAGTGGTGGGACTATATGTTGCCTATACGGGACTTATCAAACGGGAAACCAGCAAGGCACTTCACGCCGTTATCAACTTTGTTGTTGTGTTCGTGCTGTCTGCTTCGTTTATTGCCTACGCTCCCGACTACATCAAGAAGATAAATGAATTTTCATCAGACATCAGTACCGCTTCTTTGGACTTGGGAACAAAAATCATGCTCCCAAACTCTGACAGCGAGGGCAAGGACAGCGTGGATTTGATACGGGACAGCCTGTTTTCTATTCAAGTACAACAGCCGTGGCTACTCCTGCAATTCGGAAATTCCAATATAGAAGAAATCGGGGCAGACCGTGTAGAAGCTCTCGTATCGGCAAGTCCAGAGGACGAGGACGGGAAAACCAGAGAAGAAGTCGTGAAAACAGAAATCGAGGACAACGACAACAACAATCTGACGATACCGCAGGTCGTGAACCGTTTAGGTATGGTATTTTTCCTCTTGTTCTTCAACTTAGGTATCACGATATTTGTATTCTTGCTTACGGGTATGATGTTGTTTAGCCAGATACTTTTTATTATCTTCGCTATGTTTTTACCTATCAGCTTTTTACTTTCCATGATACCGAGCTATGAAAGCATGGCAAAGCAGGCAATCGTGAGGGTGTTTAATACCATAATGACACGGGCAGGAATAACGCTCATTGTAACGGTGGCGTTCAGCATTTCCAGTATGTTTTATAACATATCCACAGACTATCCGTTTTTCATGGTGGCGTTCTTACAGATAGTATGTTTCGCTGGTATCTACATGAAGTTAGGCGATTTAATGAGTATGTTCTCCTTGAACGCTGGCGACAGTCAAAGCATGGGACGCAGGATATTCCGCAGACCATATCTATACTTGGCACATAGGGCTAGGCGTATGGAAAGACGGCTTGCTGGTGCGGTTACGGCTGGCGGTATAGCTGGTGCGGTGGCTGGAAGTTCTGTTGCTGGCAAGAGGACAGAAAGAAAAAATACAGCTTCTAAGGAAAATCGGGGCAATACCACTTCCAGCGTGGGACAGCGTGCAGGTTCAAAGGTAGGTGCTGTCTTAGATACGAAAAATAAGGTCAAGGATAAGGCAAACGCTGTCAAAGAGAATATCAAGGATATACCGACACAGACCGCTTATGCGGTGTATTCCGCAAAGGAAAAAGCAAAATCCAGCGTGTCCGATTTTAAACGTGGCATGGTGCAGGAACAGCAGTCCAGACAGACGGGACGATTGGAAAAGCAGGAACAGCATAGACGAAATATCGCTGACAAGCGTATGGAGCTTCAAAAGGCACAAGAAGCAAGGCAGGCACAGCGAAAGGCTGACGGATCAGCGACAAAGGGAGCTACCCGTCCCCATGAGCGACCAGCCACAGCTTCAACCATTTCAAAGCCGAGTGGTGAAAAAATGCAGGAAATCAAACGTCCTGCCACAGCTCCGACTTCTAAAGCAAGCGAGCCAGTCAAGACAAAGGCTGTGAAAGAACGTCCGCTATTTTCTGGTACTTCTGATAGAAAAGCGACCCAGTCTGCACAGCTAGTACATAGGCAAAATGTAGAAAAAGTGGTATCACAGGAAACACGCCAGAATGACACCAAAGACCGCAGGACAAAGGTTCAGCAGACCCAGACCGTCCAGAAGAACCAGCAGACCACAGAGAAAAACCGTAACCTTGTAACGAAAAAAGGACAGAAGAAAAAATGAAACTGAAACATATCGCTATTATCGGCAGTCTGTTTCCTATCCTCTTTTCTGTGGTGCTGTTCTTTGGGGTGCTGATTAGTGCAGACAGCGATGATGATAACATGAATTATTCTTCGGGCATTGCGGGTATGAATTTATCCGCAGAAGTCTTGAAACATCAGCCTATGGTGGAAAAGTACGCCAAAGAATACGGTATTTCCGAGTATGTGAATGTGTTGCTGGCTATCATTCAAGTAGAAAGTGGCGGTACGGCAGAAGATGTTATGCAGAGTTCAGAAAGTCTTGGTTTACCGCCCAACTCTTTAGATACGGAAAGCTCAATCAAGCAGGGGTGTAAGTATTTTGCGTCCCTGCTTTCTTCCTGCAAAAATCAAGGTATCGACGATTTGAATGTAGCGATACAGTCCTATAACTATGGCGGTGGTTATGTGGGATATGTGGCGGAAAAAGGAAAGAAACATACATACAATCTTGCAGAGAGTTTCGCCCGTGAAAAATCGGGCGGAAAGAAAGTAACCTATACCAACCCGATAGCTGTTGCGAAAAACGGGGGCTGGCGGTACAGCTACGGCAATCAATTTTATGTGGAATTAGTCAATCAGTATTTAACTGTTCCGCAGGTATCGGGCGAACTGGCACAAAAGGTCATGAATGAAGCCTTAAAATATCAAGGGTGGAAATATGTGTATGGCGGTAGCAATCCCAGCACTTCTTTTGATTGTAGCGGACTTGTGCAATGGTGCTTTGGGAAAGCTGATATTTCCTTACCGAGAACCGCCGACTTGCAGTATGACGCAACACAGCATATCCCCTTATCGCAGGCAAAGGCTGGCGACTTGGTATTTTTCCATTCCACCTATAACGCTGGTTCGTATGTAACGCACGTTGGTATCTATGTGGGAAATAACAAAATGTATCATGCTGGCGACCCGATAGGATATGCAGACTTGAATAGTAGTTACTGGCTACAGCACTTAATCGGTGCAGGACGAGTAAAATAATAGAAAGGACTTAGAAACTATGTTTAAGAAAAATAAGAAACAGACAGAAAATATCAAAGAAAAAAAGGTGCGTACTGTCAAGGTAGGCACACATAAGAAAACCGTGATTGCGTTGTGGGTGGTGCTTATCGCAAGCGTGAGCTTTGGGGTGTATAAGAATTTTACCGCTATTGATATGCACACCGTACATGAAACAGAAACCATACAATTAAGACTTACCGATACCAACGGTATTGAAAATTTCGTGAAGAACTTTGCGAAGTCCTATTACACATGGAATAACAGCAAAGAAGCGATTG
Source organism: Clostridium sp. DFI.1.208 (assembly GCF_024463855.1). Classification (NCBI taxonomy): domain Bacteria; kingdom Bacillati; phylum Bacillota; class Clostridia; order Eubacteriales; family Clostridiaceae; genus Clostridium; species Clostridium sp. DFI.1.208. Next base: position 11,582 of record NZ_JANGCA010000055.1, read on the forward strand.
AAGCAAGGACGCAGGCAATCAGCGGTTATCTGACAAAGGAATTGCAGGACTTGAATGTTGATACCATTAGAACGGATATACCGACCAGTTCCACAGTTACAGATGTGATTGTGTGGAATATCGAACAGTCGGGAACGGACACTTTTTCTGCTACCTACGAAGTAGATCAGCAGATAAAAGAGGGAGAACAGACAACAACAGTCAAGGCAACCTATACGGTAAAAGTCCATGTGGACGCTGACGGGGATATGGTAATCGTTCATAACCCTACCCTTGCACCAGCAATCGAAAAATCAGACTACGAGCCTAAGACACCAGAAGCAGACGCAAGCGTAGACGCTGATACTGTGAATGACGCTACCGCTTTTCTGGAAACATTTTTTAAGCTGTACCCGACAACCACAGAAAAGGAACTTGCCTACTATGTAACGGGGAATATGCTTGAACCTATCGGCAGGGACTACCTTTATTCAGAATTGGTAAACCCAGTATTTACAAAGGACGGGGATAATGTGAAAGTCAAGGTTGCTGTGAAATTCCTTGATAATCAGACAAAGGCAACGCAGGTATCGCAGTTTGAGCTAGTGCTACATAAAGATAATAACTGGAAGATTGTAGGATAACATAGTAAAAGGCAGGTATACCATGCCGTGGTTATCTGCCTTAGTTGTTATCTATTTTAAATTGTTTTTTTAGAATGTCCTTTAAAGCAAAATATTCTGATGGAAGCTTATTCATAGCAATCCACATATGAATTGATGTATATTGCAAATCTTCAATATAGAAGCTATTGATATTTTGTTTATCTGCTAAAATATATTTTGGTAATAATGATATTCCACCGCCCATAGCAACGGTATTAAGAATTGCTTCTACAGTATCTAATTCAATTATCATTGGTGATTTCGATTGATGTAAGTTCCACCAATCCAAAAGGGCTTCTCTGTAGGGGCAGGACTTGATATTATTTATGATAATTGGATATGCAAAGATATCATTTATGGAATTGCAGGAGCATGGAGTTGCCAGCATTAAATTTTCTTGAAATTCCAAAACCTGCTTACCTTGTGTAATATTGTGGGTACTGTTAGTGATTATACAATCTAATAGTCCATTAGATAGGCTCTGGTCTAAGTCGTCTTGATTTAGTGTGGAAACTGACAATGACACATTTGGAAACTGTTTTTGATATTCAATGATACATTTGGGCAATAAATAACCAGCTATTGTCTGCGTTGTGCCAATTTTTAAAGTTTTAGGATTGTTCTGAAAAGATTGTAAGGTCTTATCGAGTAAAGAGATTATCTTTTCTGCTTGATACAGTAATTTTTCTCCATCTTTTGTGAGGGTTACGCCTTTGCTATGGCGAATGAATAGTGTCGTGTTTAATTCACCTTCCAGTTTTTTGATATGTGCAGTTATATTAGATTGAACATACCCCATATTTTCCGCAGTTTTCGATATTGATTTTGTATAAGCAACTTCCCTAAATATTCTAAGTTCCAGACTTTCCATAATAGCACCTCCAGTATTATTTAAAATGATATCTATCATCATTTACAACTATTATACACATAACGAACTAATATGTATAATTAAATTGAAATTTGAAGCAGGATAGATAGGAGGAAAAAATAATGATTGCTATGCAATATAAGATTTCACTACCAGATAACTACGACATGAACGTGATTAGACAGCGAGTAGCTGATAATGGACATAGAACGGATGGCTTTCAAGATTTAATATTTAAAGCATATCTCATATCTGAAAAAAGAGATTCTTCAAAGAGTTGTAATGAGTATTCTCCACTATATGTATGGCAGAATAATGATGGCATGAACAAATTCATTTTTGATGGTTACTATGATAATATTTTAAGTTCATTCGGTTGGCAAAAAATAAATATAGGTATTCCAATAACATGTTGTTTGGGAAAAGACTTTAATCTGTCAAAGTTTGCTCTTGAAATTGAACATGAAATTACGCCAATGAAACAAATGAAAGCTATAAATTTTTCATTGGAGAAAGATGACTGTACAAGTAAAGTGTTAATATACAATCCAGACAAATGGAAATATGTAGAATACTATTTCTATAAAGATAGACCTATTAAAAAAAATATTGGAAAAATTTATTCAATTTTGCATTTGTCACAATAAAATATGTTTTGAAATATTGAATACTTAAATATGCAAAAAAACAAATGCAACTGGCTATGGGGCTATATCTACTAAAAAGCTATGTGATAGGTTGGGATTAAATTTAAACATTACTTCTAAAAGGCATGAATACACAAGGCTGACAAACTATACAGTTACGATTAAACGATACCAACGGGATTGAAAATTTCGTGAAGAACTTTGAGAAGTCCTATTACACATGGAGCAACAGCAACGAAGCTATTGAAGCAAGGACGCAGGCAATCAGCGGTTATCTGACAAAGGAGTTGTAGGACTTGAATGTAGATACTATCAGAACGGATATACCGACCAGCTCTGCGGTTACAGATGTGATTGTGTGGAATATCGAGCAGTCGGGAACGGACACTTTATCTGCTACCTACGAAGTAGATCAGCAGATAAAAGAGAGAGAACAGACAACAGCGGTCAAGGCAACCTATACCGTAAAAGTCCATGTGGACGCTGACGGGGATATGGTAATCGTTCAGAACCTTACTCTTGCACCAGCAATCGAAAAATCAGACTTTGAACCAAAGACATCAGAAGCAGACGCAAGCGTGGACGCAGATACTGTCAATGACGCTACCGCCTTTTTGGAAACATTCTTTAAGCTGTACCCAACAGCGACAGAAAAAGAACTTGCCTACTATGTAGCTGGCAATGTGCTTGAACCTATCGGCAGGGACTACCTTTATTCTGAATTGGTAAACCCTATCTTTACTAAGGACGGGGACAATGTGAAAGTCAAGGTGTTTGTAAAATTCCTTGATAATCAGACAAAGGCAACACAAGTATCACAATATGAGCTTATACTATATAAGGATAGTAACTGGAAGATTGTAGGATAACATGGAAAAGGGCTTGTATCATAATTATGGTGTGCAAGCCCTTTTTATATTGAAGTATAAATTAACAATAATTATAATTAGGTACATGAATGGAGGGATAAAATGTTCAAAATTGGTGAGTTTTCAAAATTGACACAAGTTTCTACTCGTATGTTGCGTTATTATGATGAAATGGGTTTGTTAAAACCTGCTAAAGTTGATTCATTAACTGGATATCGTATGTATTCAGCAGAACAAATCTCAACTTTAAATAGAATTATATATTTACGTGATAGTGGCTTCAATGTCGCTGAAATTGCATTAGCCCTCAATTGCAGTAATAATGCCATTATAGAACAGCTTGATAAAAAGTCTGTTGAAATTATGGATAATATACAAAAAGAACAAGAAAAACTAAAGAAAATTGAGATTGCTAAAAAAGAAGTGTTACATGGCAAAAGTGAATTGTATTTTAACATAACCATAAAAGAGATACCGAGTTATTGCGTTTTATCTTTAAGAAAAGAAATACCAAATTATTATTATGAGGGCGAACTCTGGAAAGAACTCTCTGCTTTTGCTAAAGAAAATAAAATAAATATTTCTGATGAAACATTCTCAATATATCACAATGAAGAATATAAAGAAAAAGATGTTGATGTAGAATTATGTGCCATTGTAAATAAAATAGGAAAAGCTACAGGTGATTTTAAGTTTCGATTTACCGAACCAGTTTCTATGATGGCTTGTACTATGGTATATGGAGATTTTTCTAATATTTCTTATGCTTATCGTTCATTTGCAAAATGGCTTCAAGAAAACAGTCAATATAAGATGAAAGGTTCAAGCCGTCAAATAGTTCATCGTGGACCGTGGAACGAGAAAAATCCAGAGAACTATCTAACAGAAATCCAAATTCCTTTAGAAAATCTCTTGTAAAAAATGATAATCTGCCTTGACTTTAACATGGTGTTAAGGTTTATCGTTTATTTATCAAGAAGAAAACGGAGGAAAATATAATGACAACTTATAAAGTAAATTCAATAGGTACTATCTACAACAATGAAAAAGGTGCTTTCATTCAACTAGAAGCACCATATATTCTAGCATTAAAGGAATTAGACGGATTCAGTCATATCAATGTTTTATGGTGGTTCAGCGATTTTGACAATGCGGATTTTAGAAGCGTATTGGAAACAGACCAACCTTATAAAAAAGCTCCAGAGAAAATGGGGATTTTTGCAACAAGGTCGCCGGTACGCCCAAATCCGATTGCTTTATCAGCAGTAGAAATTATCAATATTGATTATATGAGTGGGCTGATACAAATTGCTTATATTGACGCTAATGATAAAACGCCTATCTTGGATATTAAACCATACACGCCGAGTTTGGATAGAGTGGAAAATCCGCAAGTTCCAGATTGGTGTAGTCATTGGCCTCACAGCTTAGAAGAATCTGCTTCTTTTGCATGGGAAAACGAATTTAATTTTTAAGGAGTGATGAACCATGAGTTTGCAGGATTACATTTTTGAAAAACCAGTAATTGAAACAGAACATCTTATTTTAAGAACAATGAATAAAAGCGATATTGATGATTTGAAAGAATGGATTAGTGATATTTCTTTATACGAGTATTGGGGCAAGCGTCCCTCAAAAAGCGAAAAAAATCCAGAATTACTCTTTGATAAGTCAAAAAAATCTACTAAAAGTTTTCATTGGGGTATTGTCCATAAACAAGATAGCAAAGTTATTGGTGAGATATGGATATATCTTATTGAAAATAATCGAATGGCAAAAGTGGCTTTCAGACTTTCTAAGCAATATCAAGGTAATGGACTAATGAGTGAAGTGTTGAAAAGCGTAATTGAATTTTGTTTTTCAAAAACAGAATTACAAAAAATATGGACAGATGTGTATATATTAAATCATGCTTCTTATAAAACATTAGAGAAAGTAGGTTTTCAAAGGGAAGGACATATTCGTGAGGGGAAAATGGTAAATACCTATTGCGACTATTATCTATATGGGATTTTGAAATCTGATTATAGCACTAGCTGATGTTATGGCTAATATTGAAGCGACGATTGACGAAGCAATGAACAATACAGTTTCAAAGGTCTATGATACGAAAAGCATTAAAAGATATTTGATGAATTTATTAGATATGGCTCATTAAAAAGTACCAAAGAAATAAAAGTTGCCATATAGACAAAATTGTTTTTTTATATCTTTTGATTTCTTATAAGATAATGGCATTGTGCGACAAGCTATACAAAAAATTTTCATGTATACTTTGATTATAAATTATACAAGGAGGTACTGATATGTACGCATATGAAAATATTGAAATGTCATTAAACTATATTGAACAACATTTAAGTGAGAAAATCGAAACAGAGAAACTGGCGGAAATTGCCTGTCTTTCTACATTTTATTACCAACGCTTGTTTAAAAAGTTAGTTAAGAAATCAGTTCAAGAGTATATCAAACTTCGCCGTTTAGCAATGGTGATAACAGAATTGAATAATTCAGAGGAAAGGATATTAGATATAGCTTTAAAATATGGATTTTCTGACCACTCTAATTTCACCAGAGCATTTAAAGAAGTTTATCATATTACTCCCGATGAATACAGAAAGAGTGTTCCTATGTTAAATACATTTGACAAGCCAGAACTTTCTTCTCATTATGTTATGATTGATGAGAATGTTCCATTGATTATAGGGAATATTGTTTTGGAAATTCAAAGAAAAACATTAAGAACAAAGGAAATATATTTTGGTTTTGAAAAAACAGTAAATATTGCTGAACAAATTCCTGCTGGAGAAAGTACAGGAATTGATGTTCCAGGTCAGCTATGGCGCGAATTCCATGCAAAGAAACTGCAAACCGAAAATGCCATTTTTAACAATGATATTGAACTTGGTGTATCTCACTTAGCAAGTCCAGATAAAGGAACATTCCTTTACTTTGCAGGAGGTATGGTTTCATCAACAGATGTATGTCCTAAAAATATGGTACAACATACATTACCAGCAGGTGAGTATATTGTATGCAGAATTGAGGCAGAATCTTTTGAAGAACTTGTTACTACTGCTTTAAATCAAGCAAATAAGTATCTGTTTGAAACATGGCTTCCAAATCATAAATTGGTTACAAAGCCATTCATGGCAGAAAAATATTACAAAGGAAATGCAGAGATTAATTATATGGAAATATGGGTAATTCCTGTATAAACAGTAAATGCTAAATAGGAATTATCCGACACGAATGAAAATGAAATAAAAAGTCTATAAAGGAGGGCATAGACCGTTGTGATAGACATAAAAGATATAAATTATGTACCTAGTATTAGTGAAATAAGCGGTTATATTGAAAACTCTGCATTTGATGAGTTGTATCAGCATATGAACAATGAATATAAAGCAGTTTGCAAAATCGAATACAGTAAAGATGTCTGGGCACGAGGTTGGAACGTAAAGTTTAAAAAATCTGGGAAATCATTGTGTGTTGTCTATCCGAAGAAGAACTACTTTACTGTATTGGTGGTTGTAGGTAATAAAGAGAAAGAAGATGTTGAAAACTTGTTACCTAGGCTTTCAGAATATGTACAGGAGATTTATCGTAACACTAGAGAGGGAAATGGACAAAGGTGGCTTATGATAGACTTAAAATCTAAAAATAATGTATATCAAGATGTATTAAGGCTTATTGAAATTCGTTATGCCATAAAATGTGTAAAACCGTAATAAAAATATTTTTCACATAAACGGGGTATCACTACGCAGGGTTTGTACCCACAGAAATTGACGCAAAAGGCTGTATACGAAAGATAGATTTAATTTTTGAAAAAGAAGATCAACTTATTTTAGGGAGTTGGTTCTAATGATAGGACTTAAAAGACGAGATATGAATTATATTATGAAAGTTGGTGCTAAAGCTCAAGGTGTTTCAGTATCTGAATTTAGGGCTATGCTACAAGATACCATAGACAAAACTATGGAAAGTACAGACCCAGACGTGCAGGCAAATTTTAAACGATACTTTGGAAATAAGCGCCCAACACCAGAGGAATATATTTATACGATTACCAAAAAGACAAAGGTTAAGGTTTAAATGTTGTAAAGGGGGCTTGCCGTATGAAACGCTTTATGTACAATTCAGTATATTCAAGCCCAATTTAACAGCATACTATTTACAATTAAATACGCTATACCAGTAGCTCGTACAAAATCTATATTTTGTGCGGGCTTTTTTAATACCCGAAAAGTTTTTTTAATTATTTTCATTTTTTTGGAAGCAAATCACACCTTGCTGTACAGATATGGTGCGGAAAGAGGGATAAACACTTTTCAATTCATAGCTGGAAAGGAGGTGAGATTATGAAACCGTCTGACTTCCAAAAAACAATTCAGTGTCAGTTTGAATGTAAGCTGAAAAAAGTTGTCAAAGGTATTATCTGGAACTACCGTAAAGAATTAAAACGAAGAAAAAACAAGGAAATATCTTTTAGCGAATTACCAGACATTACGGTAGAAAGTCTGGCAACATGGGACGACTACGAAACAAACTACACAATTTTTAATGTGTGTGGCATAGATATTAAAGTCCTTGATGATGAACTTGCAGAAGCTCTCAAACAGCTACCCGAAAAAAAACGTAACAATGTATTGATGTATTACTTCTTGGAAATGAGTGATACAGAGATTGCAGATATTATGAATTATACCAGAGGGGCTGTGTTCAAACACAGACACCGTGCACTAGAAACTATGAAAGAGATACTAAAGGAGAAGAAATAGAAATGAAGAAAAAGTACAAGCACCCGTCTTATTATTTGATTTCATCAGCTATGGATGGGGATGAAACTGCGATTGAGAAATTACTGGCATTCTATGACCCGTACATATCAAAGTGTTGTTTACGTCCTTTATATGATGAATACGGCAATGTTTATATTGTTGTTGATATGGAATTAAAGGGACGTATTCGAGAAGCCTTAACCAAAATGATTTTAGACTTTGAGATTGATATAGATATAGAAACCGAAGAAGAATAAGCAGATACCAGCAGGGCGTGATTGGTTAAATTCCCTTCTTTCCTGCCCTGCTCCTGCTTTTATACATGGAAGCCTACGGCTTTCGCCGATTGTTCTTAGACAACTGAATAAAGCAGACAGATACGTTTGTGATACAGCGAGCCACGGGGACTGTACGCCATGACCTTTCCGACAAGAAAGCGAGCGACCCACGCAGTTGATTCGAGAGCGACTTGTGGAATGGTCGTTTTGCCATGACCTGCTATCACAGAATAATGATACGTCCGCATGGTGCGGTTCTGCCCACAAGAATGGGAATAGTTGAGATACTAACGGAGCTTTCCAAAGCCGTCTGTCTGCTTATGATAAGACACACAGAAAGGAGTTGTTGCAACATGAACAATACTGATGTGCCGATTTGGGAAAAATACACCCTTAGTATAGAAGAAGCGTCCCGATATTTTCGTATCGGGGAAAAGAAGTTGCGTAAACTTGCCGAGGAAAATCTGGACTCTGGTTGGGTTATCGTTAATGGAAACCGTATTCAGATAAAGCGAAAACAGTTTGAAAAAATTATTGATACACTGGACGAAATCTGATGTCTTAGAGCCGTAGATATGGTATAATATTAGTAGCGTATCACGGCTCATTCCATGACGGAAAGGAGCTTTACACTATGTCAAAAATGAAAAGACAAGACAGTAAAGGACGCAATTTGCGTCTTGGAGAGAGCCAGAGAAAAGACGGAAGATACGTTTATAAATATACCGATATATTCGGGAAGCCACAGTTTGTATATGCTTGGAAACTTGTACCCACAGACAAAACACCTGCTGGAAAACGTGATGATATATCGTTGAGGGAAAAAGAAAAGCAGATAAAAAAAGACCTTGACGACGGTATCGACACAGTGGGTGGTAAAATGACAGTCTGCCAGCTTTACGAAAAGAAGAACAATCAAAGAAAGAACATCAAGAGAAACACAAAAATAGGACGACAGTATCTTATGAACGCACTGGAAAATGACCCATTGGGTATGAGGGCGATTGATACGGTCAAGCAGTCCGACGCTAAAGAATGGGCTATCAGAATGGATGACAAAGGTTATTCCTACAAAACGATAGATAACTATAAGCGTTCCTTAAAGGCTTCATTCTATATGGCGATACAAGACGACTGTATCAGAAAAAATCCTTTCAATTTCAAGTTGAGTGATGTTCTGGAAGATGATACGGAAGCAAAGGTTATCCTAACACCAGAGCAGGAAGAAAAACTCCTTGCCTTTATGGAAACAGATAATGTCTACAGCAAGTATCGTGATGAAGTTATTCTTCTGCTGGAAACGGGACTTCGTATCTCTGAATTATGCGGACTGACAACACACATTGATATGCTTAACCGTGTGATTAACATAGACCACCAGCTATTGCGTGATACAGAGGTGGGTTACTATATTTCCACACCTAAGACAAAAAACGGGAAGCGTGAGCTTCCATTGACAGAAAGAGCATATCAGGCACTTGAACGAATTTTAAAGAACCGAGGAAAAGCACAACCGCTTGTTGTTGACGGTTACAGCAACTTCTTGTTCTTGAACCGTGAGGGATTGCCAAAGGTCGCAGGAAATTATGAAAGTATGGTGCGTGGGCTGATTAAGAAGTACAACAAGACGCATAAGGACAAGTTGCCAAACATCACACCCCATTCATTCAGACATACTTACTGTACGAACATGGCAAATAAGGGAATGAACCCTAACACCCTGCAATACATCATGGGGCACGCAAACATAACCATGACATTAGGGTATTATGCTCACGGTACTTTCCAGTCTGCAAAGGCTGAATTAGAAAGGCTGGCTTCTTAATATCGAAAATGTATCTTACTACTTATTTACTACTTTTGGTTGCATTTTCATGCTGGTAAATGCCATCTTATGCGAGGTATCTTCCAAAAGGAAAATGCCAATAAAGCCCGAAAATATGGGATATATCGGCATTTACCAACTTATGAAAAGATAATCAGAAATTTAGTAAGTTTTTAATTCACAAATTTTTTAAATCTTCATCAAAGGTGATTTTCATATTTGAGCAATTGTTAAATAGTGTGAAATATCTTTTATATGGATATTCTGACCATCCTTTACCAAATGAATAACTTCCTGTATTTTTTATTTCATAGCTCTTTAACTGTTTTATTGTTTCTTTGTCTGCCAAATAATATTGTAGTAAAAAGCCTAATAGCATTGTACGAGGAGAGGTTTTAATATTCTTCGAAGAACTGAAATTAGAAGAGCGTTGCCAAATAAAATTCCCCCAATTTATTTCTTGTTCAAGGAAGAAAAGAAACAAAATCCTCAATAAGAATAATGCATGTACATCTGATGTTAGTTCTTTTGGGTCCGTCCCTTTCCATATTTCATAGCAATCAGAGAATGATATATTATTAGTTTTTAGTGCCCTAAATAAATTAATATGTGTTAATTTATTAGTGCCAAATATGCCATAGTCATTCAGGTAACCAATTTTAAAATCATAATATCCTTGTGCTGCTTTTGCCACAGCTCTTTTTTTTATACGAGACATTAGGCCTGTATAATCCTTTTTCCAAAGCATAAATAGATTATCATCAAAGGGGAAAATTCTTGTATCTTCATTACCATTTGCTTTGATATTTATTATCTCTTCAATATACTTTCTAGCTATTTTATTATACATAATATACCTCACTAAAGACGTCCAACCATCTGATAATCAATAAAATCTTCAATTACATTCAGGCAATAAGAAAGATTTCTTTCTATATCTTTGCTCCAAAAATGAATAGAAATCCATCCCATCTCATTTAATAGTTTATCATTTTTAGCATCTCTATGTAAATTTTCCTCTATTTTCATTATCCAATAGTCTTTATTATTTTTTAACTTTGATTTTTTTATTTCAAAATCCTTTCCATGCCAAAACTCACCGTCAACAAAAATCGCTATATTATACTTCGTTAAAGCTATATCAGGAGAACCTGGTAACTGCTTGTAATTCAAACGATAACGATAGCCGCGATGCCATAAAGCTTTTGCTAGTTTCATCTCAACTTTATTTCTCTTCAGTTTGACTTTAGACATTCGTTTAGATATTTCAGGTGTGGTAATTAATTTTTTGTGTTTCATTTTATTTATATTTGAGTTGAGATAAGATATAGGCTTTATTGATCCAGAAACTATGTTTTGTCATCCATTCTCCATTTGGCAGTTCATCTGCGTATTTTATATTTCCTTTTGTATATCCATTATGCAATCTATATGCAGCTTTACCGGTGTGAGGTCTAATGTGTATAATGGGATTATCATTTATTTTTGGTATGTTATTTTTGATAGAATTTTCTGTTATTTCAAATTTCACCCCATTTTTTATACAGTCTTGTATTTTCCTCCAGCCTTCCTGGACTGTGTTGTTCAGGTCGATGTAGGGCATATTCCATAATTGAGATCCTAATAACTTATATGTTTCTCCGTCTTTTTTATAAATGACAAATAGAAATTTCGTTTCACTAAAGTATTCAAAAACAAAGGATGATTCCCAATCTTCTTTAACAAATTCTTTAAATTTGAAGGAAGGGATAGAGATATGCTCTGACATTTTTCCATCCTCATCTAGCCTTATAGATTTGACAATGATATTAGCTTTTGCAAATTCCTCAGCACGATTGCTTTTGATACCCAACATTCGGAAAGCTAGATTACTCCATAAAGATTTATTTTTAATGTTATATGCTTGGTTAAATTGTACACAAAGTTCTTTATCAGTTATACCAATATTACGATTTATTTTTTCTGTTATATATTCTTCAAATGTTGTTTGACTTAAATCTGTAGTATTCTTTATAATTGATTCATAGGGTACTTTTTTTCTTAATATGTAAGCATGTAATATGTAATCCATATAGCTTCGTTTTAAACAATAATTTCTTTTTTTTGCAGGCCTATTATCACCATAATATTGTGGTTGCCAGCTTTTTAAAGCTGTGGATCCTTTTGTACAAGCTCCTAAATATAGTGTATCAGATTCGCTTATTTCATGAGCTAAACCCGATATGAGTTTAGCATTGATTTTATTGTAATCATTAATTATTATCTCTAAATCTTCAGCAGGAGGAGTGAAAAGATTGACAAAAAGTATCTGGTAATCTAAACGCTCTTTGGTTTTCTCTCTTAAATAATGAACTAATAAGATGCGTTTTATTTTTTTCCATACATGACTTTTGTAAAAATCTGGTTGGACAGGCTCTTCATAAGATATATTAGTGATTGACAGTCTTTCACCAGCTGAATATTCACCATTCTTTTTTAGGTTCACACACGTTTGTTTGAGTTCGATTCCGACTTTAGGAAAATCAGCTTCTTGTTTACTATTGGGCATATATCCAAAATAATATTTTTCAAGTAAATTTCCTAATTCACCTTTTGCATTTTCATTTCTTAAATAACCACCATCATCTTCAGCTATCGTTAGTGATAATGGATTATGCAAACTATTATAGCTTTTTATAGGTGATTCATTATACTCATCGATTATATCCTGAAAGGTTTTGCTTTCTAAGTTTTTTGCATATTCATAAATACTTTTTTCATTCTCATCATCATAATCAAATAACATAAGATTTCCTCCTATAAAAATGAATTTTTGATCTTGCTTAAAATATAGAATTCATGTATAATATTACGGTATAAATCCATTATACCAGTGCTTGGTCTTTTTAGCTAGATAAGGTATAGGAAATCAATAGATTTGGAGGCCATATATGGAAAAAACAGTGATTGAATTATTTGCGGGTGTAGGTGGATTCAGAGTTGGCTTAAATGACATTCATGGATTTAATGAAGAAACAGGAAGAGCGATTGAAAATAGAAATTGGGATTTTGTATGGGCAAATCAGTGGGAGCCATCTACAAAGATTCAACATGCTTATGAATGCTATTGTACGAGATTTGGATATGAAAACCATTCAAATGAAGATATTAGTAGTGTGAACAAACAAGATATCCCTAATCATACATTATTGGTAGGAGGATTTCCTTGTCAAGATTATTCAGTTGCTAGATCTATTTCAGGGGAAAAAGGAATTGAAGGGAAAAAGGGAGTATTGTTTTGGCAGATTGCCGAAATATTGCGAATAAAAAATACACCATTTGTTTTATTGGAAAATGTTGATAGATTATTGAAATCTCCTGCTCGCCAACGTGGTAGAGACTTTGGTATTATGCTAAGGACCTTCCATGATTTAGGATATGATGTTGAATGGAGAGTAGTAAATGCAGCAGATTATGGTTGTGCTCAAAGGCGAAGAAGAGTTTTTATTTTTGCTTGGAGAAAAAATCTACATTATTGCAAAGGGATAAGACAAAGAGATGCAAGAAAATATTTATTACATACTGGACTTTTTGCACAATCGTTACCTATTGAAGAATTTAAAGATTTTAAACATTTAAGCAAGGAAATTGATTTAACTGAATATCGAGATACTGTCGAAATGACAGAACTTTTTAAAGGGGCTTTTGAAAATACCGGGGTGATGATCAATGGAAAAGTCACCACGATTAGAAGTACTCCATTAGGTATCCCACCTATACCATTGCTAGAAATAAGAGAACATAGGGAAGGGCTAAATAACTATTTTCTTACTGATAATCAAATGGAGAAATTTAAATCAATGAAAGGTGCGAAAAAAATAAAAAGAAAAAAGCCAAATGGAGAACCTTATTTATATTCAGAAGGTAATATGGCCTTTCCAGATAAGTTAAGTTTACCAGGTAGAACGATGTTGACTAGTGAAGGTAGTAGTAATAGAAGTACACATGTAATCGAAGATGAAGAAACAGGTAGTTTAAGATTATTGACGCCAATAGAAGCTGAAAGGCTTCAACATTTTCCAGATGACTGGACGAATACAGGGATGCCTGAAAGAAGAAGGTATTTTATGATGGGGAATGCATTAGTGACAAGGATTATTAACTCATTGGAGAATAGATTATCTGAAATTATTGAAAATGAGTAATGTATACATCGTTTCTTTATACTCAAAAGGTACGTAAAATTAAGGGTAATGTAAACTAGAGAGTGGTTTTGTAAAATAGCGCTTTAAACTAATGAGTGGGTAAAAAAGAAAACAGATGATAAAGGGACTAGAAATCCTTAGAGTCATCTGTTTTTATATGCCGAGAA